>CALGOL010000066.1 GCA_937960755.1 uncultured Azospirillum sp. | reverse complement strand
GGCCCGCGCTCCAAGCTGCGGGTGCTGGCCGAGGGCGCCGCCAACGCCGCGGCGTTGCCGTGCTATGTGGAAGACGAGCAATCGTTGGGCGACGCGCTGGCGGAGATGCTGCGCGGTCACGGGCTGCTGCTGGATCACGACGGGCTGGCGTTCTTGTCCGGCCAACTGGTGGGAGACCGCCGGGTGGCGCGCGGCGAAATCGACAAACTGGCGCTTTACGCCGGGGAACAAAAGCGGCTGACGCTGGAAGACGTGCAGGCGTGCGTCGGCGACAGCGCGTCGCTTGACCCTTCAGCGGCGGCGTGGGCGGCCGCGGACGGCGATTTTCGCGGGCTCGACCGCGCGCTCGGGCGGCTTTACGGCGAAGGAACCCAGCCGGTGGCGATTTTGCGCGCGGCGCAGCGGCATTTTCAGCGGCTGCAAACCGCAGCATCCGCCATGGCGGCGGGGAAGTCCGCCGACGCCGCGCTGGCGGGCTTGAAACCGCCGGTATTCTTCAAGGAAAAACCACGTTTCTCCAATCAATTGCGCCGTTGGCCCTTGCCGGCGCTGAAAGCCGCCATGCAGCGGCTGATCGACGCCGAAGCCGAGGTCAAGCGCAGCCACATGCCGGTGGAAACCTTGTGCGCCCGCGCGCTGTTTCAGTTGGCCTCAATGGCGCGGCGCTAACCCGGAGGCCGTCGGCGGCCCCGTCAGTGGCGGACGCGGAATTCTTTTTGTGGTGATTGCATCCGTCGCCGGGTCTCCCTAGCTTATGGCGTCGTCGGCGCGGGCCAGTCGTCGGCGCGAAGGCGGCAGCGGGGAACGGGCGTGAAAAAAATCCTTATCGGCGCATCGGTTGCGGCGCTCCTGCTGATCGGCGTTCCCGTCGCCGCGCCGCGGCTGGTGAATTGGAACGACTACCGCGACGAATTGGCGGCGCGGGTCGGCGGCGCCATCGGCCAATCGGTGCGATTCGACGGCGATCTCGGCTTGCAGTTGCTGCCCGCGCCGGCGTTCACCGCGCAGAATGTTCGGATCAAAGCGCCGCCGGGTTTCACCCAAGAAGACATGGCGACGATCAAGCATTTAGAAGTGCGAATCGCGCTGTCGCCGCTGCTGTCGGGCCGCATCGCGGTGGAGAGTCTGGCGGTCGCCGAACCAACGGTGGTGGTGGAGTCCGACGCCGCCGGGCGGATCAACTGGCGCGCAGCGGCGCGGCGCAACGACGGCGGCGACGCCCCCGGCGCGGTGGGGCCGCTGGGGCAGTTGTTCAGCTTCGACCAAATCCTGTTGCGCGACGGCTCGCTGACGCTGATCGACAGTCGGTCGGGCTTGCGGGAGGCGCTGACGAAAATCGACCTCAAGATCACCGCCGGCAGCCTGACCGGCCCGTTCCAAATCGCCGGCGGCGTAA
>CALGOL010000065.1 GCA_937960755.1 uncultured Azospirillum sp. | reverse complement strand
TCTCCAGCCGTCCTCACCGAGACCCCGGAAAACTCCGATGTCTGGGTCAAAGAGGTCCGGACCGGGGCGCACGCCGGCCAACAGAATGTCGCCGGTCTCCTCCGCCAGCGCGGCCAGATCCACCGCCCGCCGCTCCAGCGGCAGAACGCCGTCGCGGGTGTAGGACAAGGTTTGGCCGCACAACTCCACCGCCCGGTCAATCGAGCCCAGCAGCCGCGGCGCCAGACGCCGGGTTTCCGGGTCGCTGCGCGACGACGACAAGTGCTCCGACAGCAGCGCGGCGGTGGACAGCACGGCGCGGATGTCGTGGTTGATCTTGGCGACCGCGGCGCCCAACGCCGCCAGCCGCTCGCGCTGGCGCAAGGCGGCGCGCAAGGATTCCTGCATCGCCGCCAATTCCCGCTGCGCCACGCCGATTTCGTCGTCGCGCCGCTCCAACGCGAAGGACGGCCGGGCGCTTTCGGGATCGCGGGAGAACGCCACCACGCTTTCCGTCAGTCGGCGCATCGGCCGGACGAACACGCCGTTAACCGACACGTAAACCAGGAAAGCGGCGATCAGCGAAATCGCCAGCGACAGGGCCAGCGCCCGGCCGGCGAAGTCATGCATGGCGCCGCAAAGCTGTTTTTCGTCCAGCGTCACCTCGACCTGCAACGCCGGATCGTCGGGGGCGCGAGCGGCGACCCGCAGCACCCGGTTTTCCCCCCGCACCAAGGCGGCGAAAGCCTCCGTCACCCGGTCGAGCGCGCTTTCGCCGTCAAGGTCGACTCTGGCGTCGATACGCGGCGGCATGGTGGACGACAGCATATAGACCCGGTTGTTGGGCAGCGTGAGATCAATAGCGTGGGCGCCGACCTGAACCAGCAGCTTAGCCTCCAAATCGCGGGTCACCATGAAGTCGGGGGCCGCCTCCACCGCCAAGGCGGCGAGATGCGCCGCCGACAGCTTTTCTTGCAGCCAGTTGTGGCGGAACTGCGCCAGCGCCGGGGCGAAGGCCAACGCCGCCGCCAAAATCACATAAAGCGCCGTCCACCATAGCAGTTTGGTGGAAAGGCTGCGGGCGACGCCGTCGCTGTTCATCTGTTTCGCCGCTTCCCCGGTTGATCTGTCGCTAAGGTAATCCGGCGGCCGTCCTGATTAAAGCCGCCGCCCTCTTTTAACGCCCCCTCTTTTCACCCTGCCGCCGCGCGCTACACTTTTTGTCGTTCGCCTGATTATCCGCCGGACGGAGGACCCTATGGCCGATTCTATGATGGAAGCGGAGAAGGAGGCGGAGGAATCGCCCTTCGCCATTCCGGTCAACGACGTCGGCCCCGACGCGATTTGGCGCTGGCTGCGCGGCGGCTGGGACGACGTCAAGGCCGCCGGCTGGGTCGCCGTCGCCTATGGCGCGATTTTCACCCTTGGCGGCTTCGCCATCACCGGCGGGCTGGCGCTGGCCGGCATGCCTTATCTTATTACGCCGATGATCGGCGGTTTCCTGCTGATCGGGCCGTTGCTGGCGCTGGGACTATACCGCATTTCCGCCGACGCCGAGCGGGGCGTTCACCCCCGCTTCATCGCCGCGCTGACGGCGTGGCGCGTCAACCCCTACCATATCATGACGGCGGGCTTGGTGCTGATGCTGTTCGTGATGATTTGGGCGCGGCTCAACGTCGTCGCTTTCGCGCTGTTTTTCCCCTATGTCGCCATGACGCTGGGCGGCTTTCTCAACCAGATATTGACGCTGGAGGGGATCACCTTCAGCCTGTTCGTCACCGCGCTGGGGGCGGCCTTCGCCACGGTGGCGTTCGTCAGCAATGTGGTCAGTCTGCCGGCGATGCTGGATCGGCGGATGGATTTTTTCGCCGCCGCCGTTTTGTCGGTGCGGGTGGTGGCGCGCAATCCGCGGGTGATGGCGCTGTGGGCGGCGGTGATCGTCGTCGTCACCGGCGTCGGCCTGCTGACCGCCTTTATCGGCCTATGCGTCACCCTGCCGCTGATCGGTTGCGCCAGTTGGCGAGCCTATCGCGAGTTGGTCGCGCCGCCGCCGGGGTGAGGGACGGGTTATTGGCGGGGGGCCGCCGGTTGGGCGGGGCGGTCGTTTGAAGGAAAATAACCCTCTCCCGTCCCGGGGGGAGGGTGGAGCCGAAGGCTCCGGGTGGGGGTTCGGCGCGGTGAAGAGCCCCCACCTTGGCGCCAGCCGGCTTTCTCCGGACGCCTTCGGCCAGTTCGGGCGAAGCCCGAACCGGCGCCTTCCTCCCCCGTCCCGGGGGAGGAACCTCAGAGCCGCCGCTTAGCCGGCCTTGTTCAACAAGCGCTTCAGCGGCGACAGCGGCCGATCATCGCCGACCGAGGTCTGGTAGGCGCCGGTGAAGCTGTCGAGCGCCGCCCGCCAAGTCTCCACCTTCGCCCCTTCCGGGATGACCACCTGATCGACGCCGCAGCGGACAAGGAAACCGTACTGGTCGGGCAGCACATGCCCCACCGCCCGCACCACACCCTTGAAGCCGAAACGCTCCTTAAGGTCGCGGGCGACGGTGAAGCCGCGGCCGTCGCGGAACTTGGGGAAGTCCACCACCACCAACTGCACGCCGTCCAAATGCTCGGCCAGCGCTTCGGCGCGGGTGGCGGGCGGAATGCGCACGCCCAAAGGCTGATTGCGCCCACGCAACGTTTCCGCTTCGGCGATTCGTCTCGCCAGCGAAATGATCGCCCCGCCTTCAGCCGGGAGTGCGGCGTCGTCGGCGACTTCAACCCAGGCGTCGGCGACGATCTCGCCCTGCTCAATCAGCGGCACGGAGGCTCTCCTTGAAATGCTTAACGCCCAGACGGGCCACGGCGTCGACGAAACGCTCGCCGGGCGAACGCTCCCGCAAGTAAATTTCGATGATCTTTTCGATCACCGCCGGCACCTGTTCGGCGTCCACCGCCGGGCCGGCGATTTCGCCAATGGCGGCGTCGAGGTCGGCGCGGCCGCCCAAGGTGATCTGGTAGGTTTCCGCCCCCTTCTTGTCCACCCCCAGGATGCCGATATGGCCGACATGGTGGTGACCGCAGGCGTTGATGCAGCCGCTGATCTTGACGTGCAATTCGCCGATGTCGGCTTGGCGCGCCGGGTCGGCGAATTTTTCCGAAATCGCCTGCGCCAGCGGGATCGAGCGGGCGTTGGCGAGGCTGCAATAATCCAGGCCGGGGCAGGCGATGATATCGCCGGTCAAGCCGATATTGGGCTCGGCCAGCTTCAGCTTGTCCAGCGCCCGCCAGACATCGGCCAGTTCAGCGGCGCGCACATAGGGCAGCACCAGATTTTGCGCGTGGGTGACGCGAATCTCGCTAAAGCTGTGCTTGTCGGCCAAATCGGCGACGGCGTCCATCTGGTCGGACGTCATGTCGCCGGGAATGCCGCCGGCCGGCTTCAGCGACAGCGTCACCGCGACATAGCCGGGGGCGCGGGTGTCCACCACATTGGCGGCGCGCCAGCGAGCGAAAGCGGTCGCCTCGTCGCCGCTCAGAACCGGCGTGGCGCCGCCGTCGGCGTCGTAAGGCACAGGCGCGAAATGGCGGCGGATGTCGGCGACCACGGCTTCGTCCAGCCGATAGCGCGGCCCCTTGAGCCGCTCGAACTCCTCATCCACCCGGCGCAGGAATTCGGTGATCCCCAGTTCATGCACCAGGATCTTGATGCGGGCCTTCTGCATGTTGTCGCGCCGGCCATAGGCGTTGTAGACGCGCAAAATCGCCTCAAGATAGGCCAGCAAATCTTCTTCCGGCACGAAGGCGCGGCCGAGCTTGGCGACGAAGGGGGCGCGGCCCTGACCGCCGCCGACCCAGACTTCCGCCCCCAGCTTGCCGGAGCCGGCGGGGTCGCGCAGCACCCGCAAACCGACATCGTGCAGCTTGATGGCGGCGCGGTCGTTGGGGCTGCCGGTGATGGCGATCTTGAACTTGCGCGGCAGATAGCTGAATTCCGGGTGCAGGCTGGACCACTGCCGCAGGATTTCGGCGTAAACCCGCGGGTCTTCGGCTTCATCCGCCGCCACCCCGGCGAATTGATCCGTGGTGACGTTGCGCACGCAATTGCCCGACGTCTGGATGGCGTGCATGTCGACGTCCGCCAGCGCTTGCAGCGCGTCGGCCGCCTCCTCCAGCTTGATCCAGTTGAATTGCAGGTTCTGCCGCGTGGTGAAGTGGCCGTAGCCCTTGTCGTATTTGCGGCCGATCTCCGCCAGCGCCCGCAACTGCGGCGACGACAGCACGCCGTAGGGGATGGCGACGCGCAGCATATAGGCGTGAAGCTGGAGATAGAGGCCGTTCATCAGCCGCAACGGCTTGAATTCGTCCTCGGTCAACTCGCCCGCCAGCCGGCGATCAGCTTGGTCGCGGAACTGGTTGACCCGTTCCTGCACGAAGCGGCGATCAAAATCGTCGTAGCGGTAGATTGCGGCGTGGCCGACTGGTCCAACATGAGTCATCGTCGTTTTCCTTAACCTGGCTTTGGCCTTAGGGGCCTTGGCCTTAGGACGCCTGGGCGGCTTGCTGGCCCAAATCCAACCGCACCGTCGGGCCGGCCGCCCGGATGCGTTCGCGTATTTTCACCGGCCACGGGCCTTGCGGCTCCTCGACCATGTCCACGGCGTAAGACGCCACCACCAATTGGCTGGCCTCGGCGGCTTGCGCCTGCTCCAGCCCGGCCTTGACCTGATCGGCGTCGGGATAAACCGCCGCGTCGCGCGCGCTGACCGACCAGCCGCCAGCGGCGGTCAGCCAAACGACGGCCCCGTCGGCGAGGCGGTTGGCGGTGACGGATAGAGCGGACATGGGCGGGGGGCTCCTGATGGAAAGCGCTGACGGGTCAGACCGCGATACGATGAACAGATCGGAAGAGCACACGTCTGAACTCCAGTCACCTTGTAATCTCG
>CALGOL010000064.1 GCA_937960755.1 uncultured Azospirillum sp. | reverse complement strand
CATAACGCCTCGTATTGGGCGACGACCACGCTCCAGTCGTATAGCCGCCGCGCCCGCTCCCGCCCGGCTTCGCCCATGGCGCGCCGCCGGTCCGGATTATCGGCCAGCCCCGCCAAGGCCGTCGCCGCCGCCTGAACGTCCGCCGCCGTTCGCTGGCTCAGGCGTCCGAGAAAGCGGTAATAATCGCGGCTTTGATAATGATAGGAGCCGATGCCGCCGTCCCCGCCGGCGGGCGCCATCACTGTGGGGACGCGCACGCCGACCACGCCGTCGTCGACAGTGTCGCGGTAGCCGTCCCAATCGGTGACGACCGCCGGCAATCCGGCGGCCATCGCTTCAACCGGCGTCAGGCCAAAGGTTTCCTGAACATTGTCGGACAGCGACAAAAAAACGTCGGCGGCGGCGCGCGCGCCGGCGTAAATTTCCGGGTCGGCCCCGTCCAGAACGCTTAAAGGTATCGACGGCGCCAAGGCGGCGGCGCAATTGCGGTATAGGGCTTCGTCGCCGGCTTCTGGAAAGCGGCCAAGCAGTAAAAGCCGCAAACGACGCCCGCTTTTTATTTGCTTTTGCGCCATTTCAGCAGCGATGAACATCGGCGCCGGGTGAGCTTTCTCATAATAGCTCAGGCGTCCCATAAACAGCAAAGCGACATCGTCGGCTTCCAGTCCAAGGCGCTGGCGCATCGCCGCCCGCACGACGGGATCAGGGGCGTAGGCCGCCGTGTCGACCCCCAGCGGGATGACCGGCAATTGAATCGGACAGCGCCGGACGGCGCCCAGCCGATCGCCCAAATATTCCCGCCATTGTTCAAACAGATCGGTAATCATCGATTGGGCGGCGCGCGACGTGCAGACCAGGGCGTCCCAGGATTGCGCCGGCGCGACAGTCAAATTGCTCATCCATTCGATCACCGCATTGGGCGACAGGGTGTGGGTCAGACCGCAAATGCTGAACTTCCGTTCCGTACCTTCGACTCGCCGCGCCCATATCATGTCCGTCAAGTTGGGATCGAGACGAAAAAGAACGCCAATATTTTCGGCCGGCAATGAACGCGCGAAAGAAGAAACCCGCACCAACGGCCGCTGATCGAGGCCGGCGTTATGCAGTAGCTGCAGCAATTTTTGCGCTTCGTTGGGGGATGGGGTCACGCAGCGCAAGACGTCGCCGCCGCCGTATCGAGCCCATGCCTGCAAAAGCCCGACGTTGGCGGCCAAACGTCCGTAAAAATTGGCGCTTGGGCCTTCGTTGTCTTCGGCGAAGCAAATGGCGGCGTCTTGCATGGGAGCGATCCGAGCGCTGATGGCGTTTTCGGGCGCACCCTAGAGCGGATTGCAAAAAATCGGAATTGATTTGAGGCCAAGTTCCGCTTGTCGCATGCGCGGCGAAAACCGGAATGGCGTTTGGGGTCTGGCGACCAGACAATGTGTCTGGGTGTCTGGGGTTTGGGGTCTGGCGACCGACGAGAGGTTTGCGGCCGGACTGCAAAACCGCAAGCGCCGGTCGCATCGGTTTTTTGGACCGGTGCGAACCGTAAACCGCAAAAAAATCAGGCGGCGCCAGCGATCCGTAGAAATCAGGCGATCAGTTTGGGGACTGGCGACCGGGACGGATGCAGCACGAAACCATTATCGTTTTCGGTGACCCGGGCTTCAGGATAAGCGGCGAGAGCCGCATTTAACGCTTTGATAAACGGCTTTTTGAAGTGCTTTTGCATCGAAAAGCCAGAGCCGAACTGGGCGAACAGCGCCGCCCAAGACACTGGGGTGGGTTTGGACAGCGAATGCAGGCGGTAGGCGAGCCAGCAGTAGCAGTCGAGCGCCATGCTTTGGCCGGATAATTCCCGCAAGGCTAAATCTCGAACCGGTACAGGATGTTCAGCCAGGGCGTTGTAGAAACGCTCGGAAAGATGGACGACTTCTTCAAAAAGGGCGCCCTGCCGCGGGTCGCTGCGAGCGTCGAATTCGATGGTTCCATCGACGATGCCGAATTGTATATGGCCGTTTCCGACGGAATCTCCGCCTTCCCAATCGAAACTGAGCATGCAGCGGCTGATGCGCAGGCTTTGTTCGCGAATGGCGCGGAAGCTTTCGCCGCCGACGCTCATGCCCATGCGGGCGAGCCAGTCGTTCATCGACCGGCCAAGCACGACTTCGCGGGTGCGTCGCTTCAGGGCTTCGCTTTGCAGATAAAATAGGATCATCCGGGCGCGAGCGCCGTAGGGAACGCCGACGTAACTTGGTTTTCCTTCGATAAGGCGCTGACCGGGTATCACCATTAAGGTGACGCGACCGCCTTGACGGACCCAAGTTTCATCTAGTTGTGTCGGCTTATGCGGCAGAGCGGTGAGGCAAAACCCTGAATAGGTCACACCAATGGAGTGATCCTCTTCCGCCAGCATTTCCGCTGCGATTTCGACAAGGCGGCGACTTTCCGGCGGAACCATTTCCCGGGCTTTGTTGCGGCCGTGTCGCAAAATTAATTCATGTATATCGGCCATCGCCATCTCCTGAAACCGATCCTGGTCGGTTGGCGGCGGTTTGTCAATTTGGGGTCTGGCGACCGGGACTATTAGAAAAAATATTTGAGTCTTATTATTAGTTTAGTCGCCAGACCCCTGTGGACGAATCGTATAATCGCGAGTCGCCGGTCGCCAGACCCCAAGTTTTGGTCGCCAGACCCCAAGTCCTAGTCGCCAGACCCCAAGTCCTAGTCGCCAGACCCCAAGTCCTAGTCGCTAGGCCCCAGTGGATAATTGTCCTTTCTGTGGGTATTCTTTTGCGAATCGGGCGCTGGTCGCCAGACCCCAGCGAAGGGTTTTTTTCTTTATCGAATCCGGCGCGTTATTTTTTGCGAATCGGACGACTGGTCGTCAGACCCCAGCGAGAGTTTTTTTCTTTATCGAATCCGGCGCGTTATTTTTTGCGAATCGGATGGGCTGGTCGTCAGACCCCAAACTTCAAATTCCGGAGCCCGGGGCTTTCGATTTTGGTTTCCGCGGGCGGCGGTCGTCAGACCCCAGCCACGCCGGGGGACGTGACCCTCGCCACTTGGCTCGGAACGCCAACGGTCATCATTTAGGGCCGTCGGTATGACAGGTCATTTCATCTGCGCGGCTCATCTGCGCGGCTCATCTGCGCGGCGGTGTTAAGTTTGCGCGGCGGTTCGGCGCAGGTTTTCCTCCAGCGCGGCGCAGAGAGCGTTTAATTCCGGTTCGGCGGGGGCGAGACGCAACGCGGCGACGCAGACGTCCCGCGCCACTTCCGTCACGCCGTAGCGGGCGTAGATCCGCGCCAGTTCAGCCAGCCATGGCCATGTGTCGGGGGCGGCGGCGAGGGCTTTCCAGATCAGCGACAAGGCGTCGTTGACTTGACCGCGGCGCAGCCGGATCAGCCCCAGCAAACGCAGCGCTTCCGGGTCGTCGGGGCTGCGCTGGAAACGTGGGATCAGCGCGCGCTCGGCTTCTTCAAGACGATCCTCCGCCAGCAGTCCGGCGGCGACCCCCAACGCGGCGCTGGCCGCCTCGTCCAGCGGACCCAGTCGGGGCGGGGCGATCTTGTAGACGATTTCCTCCAGCCGGCGGTCCTTGGCGCGGGAGCGAACGACAAAGGGCGGATGGCGCAGGGGAAAGTCCAGCGGTCGCGACGGCACAAGTCCCAAAACATTTTCCGCAAAGGCGTTGGTGGCGTCGGGGCGGGCGCAGCCGATGTTGGCCACCTGGCTGCGGCTGGGGATGACGCTGAGCAGCGACTGGCTCATTTGGGCGAAACTGAACTGATAATCCCACAGACGATCGCGGTTGCGGCCATAGGTGACGAAGAAGCGCAGCCATTCCATGCGAACGTGCGGCTCTTCGAAAACATCGTCCATCAGGCCGCGGCTCAGCGCGTCGGGCAGCGCCGCAAGGCGGTGATCGAACAGCCGCCATACCCGCCGCCAACTCGCCCAGCCCCAGGTTTGGGAGTAGCGGGAAAAGAAATAGCTGTCGGCGGCGCCTTGGCCGTCGGCGCCGTTCTCCTCCAGCGGATTGTAGCCGGAAATCACGCCGATTCGCTGGTCGTGCCGATAGCGTTCAAGCAATTCGTCGCAAAACCCAAAGAACGAGACTTCAGGCACGCAATCGTCTTCGAAAACGACGGCTTCTTCGGCTTGTTCGAAAACCCAATCCAAGCCGGTCGCCATCCGCCGGCCGCAGCCCAAGTTATCGTCGGCGAAGAGAGTCGACACTTCACATGGCCAATCGACATTCAACGCCGCCGCTCGCGCCGCCCGGCAAAGCGCCAGGTCGTCGGGGCGGCTTGGGCGTGGGCCGTCGGCGACCAGCAGCAGGCGGCTGGGGCGGGCCGCGGCGATGCGGGCCATGACCTGAGCGGTGGCGTCTGGGCGATTGAATAAGAAGAGCGCCACCGGGGTGCGCGTCGACCGGGTCATGCGAGGTTTCTCAGGCTGCCGGGCGCAGATAATCGTTGCGCCAGCTTTCCGCGAGATTGGCGGCTTCCTTCAGTTCCTCCGCCGACAACAGCTTGGCGACGACCGCGGCTTGGTCGAGGATTTTTAGCTTTTCCGATCCCTCCGAGGTTAGCGATGCGGCGAGACTGAACCAGCGATAAGATTCCTTAAGATCGCAATCAATATTATCAGCCTGCATATATATTAATCCAAGATTCACCATAGCGGTTATGTCGCCTGCTGCGGCTGCTTTCTTGAACCAATATACTGAATTATCATAATCTTCTTTTCCATTTGCATTTTGTATATATATAATTCCAAGATTTATTTGAGATGCGATATAGTTTTGTTCGGCAGCTCGGCGATGCCATGCTTTGGCTTCTTCAATATCGCGGCGCCCATAGCGGCCAACGGCGTAAACGACGCCCAGCGTGTACTGGGCTTCGGCATGCCCTTGTTCCGCGGCGCGCCGGCACCAGTGTTCAGCCGCGCCTTCGTTTTTGGGGATTCCCGTTCCATTGGCCGCCAGCACGCTGTAGGCGAATTGAGCGTTGGCTTCGCCTTGCTCCGCGGCTTTCAGCAGCCATTCGGCGACTCCTTGCGGGCTTTTCGGCATGCCCCGGCCTTCGCGGTATAGCTGGGCCATTCTTAGTTGAGCCCCAAGATCGCCCGCTTCGGCGGCTTTGCGCCACCATTCAGCCGCCTCCACCGGGTCGGCCGGCGTTTCTATTCCGCTTTCGAACATCTGGGCCAACAGCAATTGCGCCGGAAGATGGCCGGCCGCACCAGCCTTGCGCAGCCAAGCGACGGCTTCGCCGACGTCGGGCGTTCCAAGATCGCCGGAAAGCAGCAGTTTGGCGAGTTGCAACTGCGATGGCGCATGGTTTTTTTCAGCGGCTTTCAGCCACCAGCGCTGCGCCGCGCGCTTGTTCTGTTCGACGCCGAGCCCCAGCGAGAGAATGCGCGCATATTCATAGATGGCGCGGATGTCGTTTTGTTCGGCGGCCTTGCTCCACCAGAACGCCGACTCCGCCATGTCTTGCGGAGAGCTGGACTTGTTGCGGAACAGCATCGCGAGAGCGATTTGGGACGCGAGATGTCCTTGTTCGGCGGCTTTGCGATACCAAGCGGCGGCCTCGTCTTCATCCTTGGGAAGTTCTTCGCCTTTCAGGTGCAGACTGCCGAGGTTGTATTGGGCCACTGGGTTATTGTTGGCCGCCGCCTGCTTGAACAGGATGATCGCTTCTTGAATGTCGCGCTCCACCCCTTGGCCGGTGGCGTACATCAAGGCGAGGTCCGATTGGGCTCCGGGATGTCCCTGCTCGGCGGCTTTACGGCACCATTCGAAGGCTTCATCGAGGTTCTTTTCGATGCCCATGCCGTGGGGAAAGAACAGTCTACGATTTTCTTCGGCCGTGTTCTCATGATTTTTACGAGCGCGGCTATACCATCTCATCTGCAAGCGGCCGTCATGAGAGGCGCCCTCGCCAGAGGAAAGGTAGTGGGAAAGGCTGTGCTGAGCTTCGGCGTCGCCTTGCTCGGCGGCGCGCCGCAGCCAGTATCCGGCTTCGCCGAAATCTTGGAAAACACCCTGCCCTTGCGCGTACATCAAGCCGACATGCCGCTGGGCTTCCGGATTTCCGGCGGCGGCGAGCGGGCGCAGCGCCGCCATTGCGGTCTGAAAGTCCCCCTGTTTGAGCGCGGCGACGCCTTCCGCCAAGCTGGGGGCGGCTCGGCGGGCGCGGGCTGACCAGTTCAGGATTCCACTCAGCATGCTTGTTTCACCATGTTATCTGGTCTTGACCGTGAACATGTTTGCGCGTTGACGGCGATAGGGGCGCTCCGGCGCTTTCGTGACAATTAGCACATAGCCGCAGCGCGGAAGATTTTTTCCTTAATGTCTATGCGTCGACGCCGTCGGCGTTAGGCCGCGGACCGGCGGGCTTTCCGCGGCGATCGCAAGACAAGGCTTCCCGCACCGTGCGGGCGAACGTTTCGACGCCGAGGAGGCGACGGACGTCGGCGGCGGCTTGTTCGCCAAGGCTCCGACGCAGATCGGCCGAGGCCGCAAGGCGGCGCAGCGCGGCCGCAGCCTCTTCGACGTCCGCGTCCGCCCAGTATTGGTCAGGGAAATTATAGGTTCCCTGGGGATCCGTCGCCGGAACCAGTTTCCAGCCGATCAGCAGCGCGTTGTCCGGGGTCATGAAGTCCATGTTGCCGGACCAACCGGTGGCCACCACCGGCTTGCCGCGGGCCATCGCCTCGGCGGGCACCAAACCAAAGCCTTCCGAGCGATGTAAAGAGATGACGGCGTCGGCGGCGGCGATCAGGCTGTCGGCTTCCGAACGCGGCATTTTGCGATCGACGACGCGAATATTGGCGGCGCCCGCCGCCGCTTGACGCAACGCCGCTTGGGCCGTCGGCTCAAGCGAGGCTTCGCTTACTTTCACCACAAGAATTTTGCTGGGATCGTCGCCGAAGGCCGAGCGGAAAGCGGCGATCGACGCTGTCGGATTCTTGCGGGAGAAGCTGGAGCCCATGTGAAAAAAGCTGGCCACAATAAAGGCGTCGTCAGGCAAGCCAAAATGCGCCCGGCCATAGACCGCCGGCGCCGGCGGCGGCAAGGGGTGGGGCGTCACGCGGGCTTGCAGGCCGGCGGCGGCGACGGCTTCGGCGGTGAAGCGGCTGGGAACCCAGATTTCATGCGCGAATGGAAAGCCGTGCCGCCAGTCGTCGGGCAGGCGAGGCAACTCCCAGGCCCAATAGCCGATCACCCGCCGCCCGCGCACCGCTCCAGACCCCAGGCAGCGCAAGGCGAAGGGCAGATAAGGCGCGTTGACGTGAACGATCAGCGCGCCGCCTTCGCCGGGGCGAGGGGGCGGCGGCAAGGGCATGGCGAAGTCGGACTGATCGAAGGCCGGACTGACGTCGGCGGCGCGGACGTCGAAACCTTGATCGAGCAGCGCCTGCAATGAAAGGCGCGCGCCTTCTCCCAGGCCGCTGGCGGTGGTCAATTGGCCGGCGATGGCGATGGGATAAGCGCCATCGCCGGCCAGGACGGCGTCAGGGGGCCGGCGGTC
>CALGOL010000063.1 GCA_937960755.1 uncultured Azospirillum sp. | reverse complement strand
GACCCGGACGAGCCGGGGCCGCCCCCCGACCTGACGCCGATGGGCGGCGTCCGCGCCGGCACCGCCAATCGCTTCATTCCAGCCTGGGAAGGCGGGTTGTCCCGCCCGGTCAAGGGCTTCGAGCCCGGCAAACCTCACCCCGACCCGTTCTTTGAAGACGCCCGCTGGTTCACCGTCGCCCGCGACGAGTTGGACCGCTACCGCGTCCGGCTGTCGTGGGGGTTGCGGGAACTGCTGCGCCGGTCGGAGCGTTTCGAGGTTCCGGTCTATCCCGGCCACCGCAGCGCCGCGGCGCCGCTGGCGGTTTACAATGCCGCATTGGAGAACCGCCGCACGGCGCAGCTTTCGGAAAACAACTTGGTGGTGACCGGCGCCCGCATCGCCGTTCCGTTCCCGGAACCCAAATCCGGGGCGGAAGCGATGTGGAACCATCTGTTGCGCTGGCGCGGCGGAACCATGGTGCGGCTGGATCGCGTCGTGCTCCCCGACCGCTACGGCAAATTGAACATCCGGTTGTTCCGCGAAGACCTGCAATCGGCCTTTAATTTGGATGAGGGCGGCCTGACCGCCCTGCGTTACCGCCGCACCGGGCTGATGCCTGACGGGATCAAAGGCCAAAGCCTGCTGTTGATCGATTCGATTGATCCGTTGCGCGCGCCGCGAGTCGCCTGGTATCGCGCGCCCGACCAGCCGCGCGCCCAACGCGCCTCCGACTTCATCCATGGCGTCGCCGACCCGGCCAGCGACGGCGTGCGCACCGCCGACATGCTGGACATGCTTTCCGGTCCGCTGGATCGTTTTGATTATCGGCTGGTGGGGCGACGCGCGATGTACGTCCCCTATAACGCCTATCGCATGATTCAGGAGAACGTCGAGCCGGAGGATTTTTTATGGGCGGAGCACCCCAACCCGTCCTTCCTGCGCTACGAACTGCATCGGGTTTGGATTGTCGAGGCGCGGCTGAAGCGCGGCTTCCGCCACCCGTTTCCTGAACGGCTGTACTACCTGGACGAAGACACTTGGCAGATCGTCATGGCCGATCACTTCGACCCGGAGTACAAGCTGGCGCGTTACGCCGAAGCCCACGGCGTGACCCACAGCCAATATCCGCTGTTCGCCCCGGCGGTGGAGTTCACCTACGATTTCATCGACAATCGCTACATGGTGAACGGCCGCGACAACAAGGCGCCGCCGCCGATTTACGGCAAGCCGTTCGATCCCGCCTACTTCACCCGCGAGGCGCTGGAGCCCAACCGGCGGTCGCGGCTGACGCAGTGACAGCCCATTAGGGACTGCCCATTAGGGACTGCCCATTAGGCGGCGTCGGCAAGCGCCGCCTAATGGGCGGCGTCGTTACGCCGTGGTGTCGATGCGCTGGCCGGCGGGTTCGTCCGGGCCGGCCTTGGCGACGCCGACCATGGCTTCGCGCAGCAGGCGGCCGTTGAGCACATAGCCGGCTTGAAGCTCCTGCACCACCGAACCGGCCGGCTTGCCGGTGTTTTCGATCTCAAACATCACCTGATGGAAGTTGGGATCGAACGGCTGACCCAGGGTCTCCAGCTTCTTCACCCCGTGGCGGTCGAAAGCGGCCAGCAACTGGCGTTCAGTGGCTTCCACCCCCACCGCCAGCGACTTCAGCACCTCGTTCGCTTCCTGCAACTCGGCCGGCGCGGCTTCAAGCGCGCGGCGGAGATTATCGGACACCGCCAGCAAATCCTTAGCGAACCCCGCGACGGCGTATTTGGAAGCGTCTTCCTTATCGCGCTGGGCGCGGCGGCGAACGTTTTCTGTTTCCGCCATGGCGCGCAGCAACTGATCCTTCAGCGAGGCGACTTCGGCCTCCAGCGCTGCGACGCGCTCTTCCGTTGCGGGAGCGGGCGCGGGCGCTGCCTCGGCGCCCAGGGCGGCGTCGGTTTCGGGGGCGTTGTTCACAGCGTCGCTCATTTTTCGTCTCTTCCGGTTTCTGCCTGAATATCTCTTGGCGAATTAAACCCATCCATCATGTAGGCGCTAGGGGCGCGCGAGGTCAACCGGGGCCTGAGTAACAAACCGTCTCGTCTTGATGGCGGCGCAGTGCGGCGACCCTCTGGCGCCGACGCGGCGATGCTGATAAAAATACGCCATGGAAACGAATGACGCAGGCGCGCGGCGCGCCACCATCGAACGCAACACCACGGAAACCAAGATTCGCGTGGCGGTTAATCTTGACGGCGTCGGCGTTTACGACGTCAAGACCGGCGTCGGCTTTCTCGATCACATGCTCGAGCAATTGTCGCGTCACGGGCTGATCGACCTGACCGTCGTCGCCGACGGCGACCTGCATATTGATTTCCATCACACCACCGAAGACAGCGGCATCGCCATCGGCCAGGCGGTGAATAAGGCGTTGGGCGACCGCAAGGGGATCACCCGCTACGGCCACGCCTATATTCCGATGGATGAAACCCTGTCGCGGGTGGCGATTGATCTTTCCAACCGGCCTTATCTGATTTGGAAGGTCAATTTCCCGCGCGACAAGATCGGCGACTTCGACACCGAGCTGTTCAAGGAATGGTTCCAGGCCTTCGCCCAGGCCGCCGGGGCGACGCTGCATGTCGAATGCCTATACGGCGAAAATTGCCATCACATCATTGAAAGCTGCTTCAAGGGTCTGGCCCGCGCCCTGCGCGACGCCGTCGAAATCGACCCGCGCAAGCGCGACGCCGTGCCTTCCACCAAGGGCACGCTGGGCGGCTCGCTGTAATCCCGCCGCCGGATAAGCACGGAATTTTTCTCATGTCCACTGTCGCTTTGATTGATTACGGCTCCGGCAACCTGCGTTCGGCCGCCAAGGCCATGGAGCGGGTGATTCGCGAGCAAAGCCTGCCCTTGCAAGTGCTGGTCACCAACGACGCCGACGCGGTGCGCCGCGCCGAGCGCGTCGTGCTGCCGGGCGTGGGGGCGTTCGCCGACTGCCGCGCCGGCTTGGACGCGGTGCCCGGCATGCATGAAGCGCTGGACGAGGCGGTGATTAAGGGCGGCAAGCCGTTTTTGGGCATTTGCGTCGGCATGCAGTTGATGGCCGAACGCGGGCTGGAGCACGGCGTTCATCAAGGGCTGGGCTGGCTGGCCGGCGAGGTCAAGCCGCTGGAGCCCGCCGACCAAGAACTCAAGATCCCCCACATGGGCTGGAACGACCTGATCGTCGACGCCGTCGACCATCCGGTGCTGGCCGGGCTTTCCAGCGGCCGGCACGCTTACTTTGTCCATTCCTACCACATGGAATGCCGCGACCCGGCGCTGGTGCTGGCGCGGGCCGATTACGGCGGGTCGTTCGCCGCGGTGGTCGGGCGCGACAATCTGGTGGGGTCGCAGTTCCACCCGGAAAAAAGCCAGGAAACCGGCCTGACGTTGATCGGCAACTTCCTGCGCTGGCGGCCCTGAGCGATGAACGACGTCGCGCCGCAGATTTCCGTCGCCGTCGCCGACGAGCTGAAGTCGGGCGACCTGGAGGATCTGTGCGACGCCGCCGATCATGCGATTCGCGCCGGCGGCGGTTTCGGCTGGCTGGCGCCGCCGCCGCGCGACCTGATGCACCGCTATTGGAAAGGCGTGCTGCTGATTCCAGAGCGTATTCTTGTGATTGGCCGGCTGGACGGCATCGTCGCCGGCTCGGCGCAATTGGTCAAGCCGCCGCGCAACAACGAAGCGCAAGCCCACGCCGCGGCGCTGACCACCGCCTTTGTCGCGCCCTGGGCGCGCGGCCATGGGCTGGCGCGGGCGCTGACGATAGCCGTAGAGGAACAAGCCCGCGCGCTGGGCTTCCTGACGCTCAATCTCGACGTGCGCGAATCGCAAACCGCCGCGGTCAAACTATACGAGAAGATGGGTTTCACCCATTGGGGAACCCATCCCAATTACGCCATGGTGGCCGGCCGGCCGGTGGCCGGACTGTTCTTCACCAAGCAATTGCAAGATCCGTCGTGAATTCCCCCTCCCCTCACCCCACCGACAAGAAAGCCTTCGCCGCCATGAACATCTATCCCGCCATCGACCTTAAAGACGGCGCCTGCGTGCGGCTGGTGCGCGGCGACATGGATCAGGCCACGGTGTTCAACGTCGATCCGGCGGTGCAGGCGCAGAGCTTTGTCGATTCCGGCTTCCGCCGGCTGCATCTGGTGGATTTGAACGGCGCTTTTGAGGGCAAGCCGGTCAACGCCGACCCGGTGGAGCGCATCTTGAAGACCGTCAAGCTGCCGGTGCAGTTGGGCGGCGGCATCCGCGACCTCGCCACCATCGCCATGTGGCTGGAAAAGGGCGTGTCCCGCGTCATTCTCGGCACCGTGGCGCTGCGGGAGCCGGAACTGGTCAAGCAGGCCTGCAAAGCCTTCCCCGGACAGGTGGCGGTCGGCATCGACGCCCGCGAAGGCTATGTCGCGGTGGCGGGCTGGGCCGAGACCTCGACCATCAAGGCGCTGGATCTGGCGCTGAAGTTTGAAGATTGCGGCGTCGCCGCCATCATCTACACCGACATCAACCGCGACGGCGCCATGGGCGGCGTCAACGTCGAATCCACCGCCGATCTGGCCGCGCATCTGACCACGCCGGTGATCGCTTCGGGCGGCGTTTCGTCGATCGACGATCTGAAGGCGCTGAAAGCGGAAGCCCATACCGGCATTGAAGGCGTCATCATCGGCCGCGCGCTCTACGACGGCCGGGTCGATCCGGCGGAAGCCCTGGCGTTGCTGGACGGGGAAGATTCTTGAGAAGGGTTGTCGTCCGGGTCGAATCGCGCCAATCTATGTAGAGGTTGAGGTTTATGGTGAGCGGAAAAAAGACGGTCGGGGGAAAATCGAAGCAAGGTTCCGGCTCATCCGATTCAACCCGCGTGGGGTCGGTCGATAAAGGTGCGGCGAGTCCGAAGCCCCAGACGCGCTTCTCCGTCATACCTGAGCGACGCCCGCCGCCGCCGCCTGGGCGCAAGGAGGACAAGTGATGGGTAGCGACACTACCGACATTGCCGCGGAAATCGACGCATTGCGTTTCGGCATTGAGAAGTCCTTGCGTTATCATCAGCGTCGCCGCGCCCACTATGAAAGCTTGCACCGGTTTTTGATGTTGGGCGTCGTATTGAGCGGCTCCGCCGCTTTCGGCGGCTTGTTCAACAACCCCGAAGCGCTGGGGCTGTTTGGCGCCGGTTTAGGGGCGTTGGACTTGGTGTTTTCTTTCTCGATTAAAGCGCGCGATCACGATTTTCTCCATCGTCGTTTTTCCGAATTGGCCAAGGAAATCATCGGTAAGAGGGTGCCAACGCAAGAGGATCTGGCGGGATGGATCCAACAACGACTTGATATCGAAGCCGACGAACCGCCGGTCTATTGGGCGCTGGAAGCATCGTGCGACAACGAAATCACGCTCGCCAAGGGGCGGCAACGTCACGGTCTGGTCCGTCTTGGTCTTTGGCGCACCCTTTTGATGCATTGGCATCGCTTTGAAGCCGCGGAAATGCCGCGCGTCGCCCCACCGCGCGCTCACACTTAGGACTGTTTCATGCTGAAGATGCGCGTCATTCCCTGCCTCGACGTCAAAGACGGCCGGGTGGTCAAGGGGGTCAACTTCGTCGATCTGGTGGACGCCGGCGATCCAGTCGAACAGGCGCGGGTCTATGACCGGGAAGGCGCGGACGAGCTGACCTTCCTCGACATCACCGCCAGCAGCGACAACCGCGACACCATTTTCGACGTCGTTAGCCGCACGGCTGAACAAGTGTTCATGCCGCTGACGGTCGGCGGCGGCGTGCGCAAGGTGGAGGACATCCGCAAGCTGCTGCTGGCCGGGGCCGACAAGGTGTCGATCAACACCGCCGCGGTGCATCGCCCCGAATTCGTCCGCGAAGGGGCGGAAAAGTTCGGCAGCCAATGCATCGTCGTCGCCATCGACGCCAAGAACGTCGGGCCCGGCAAGTGGGAGGTGTTCACCCACGGCGGCCGCAACCGCACCGGCATCGACGCGGTGGAATGGGCCAAGCAAATGGAATCGCTGGGGGCCGGGGAAATCCTGTTGACCTCGATGGACCGCGACGGCGCCAAGACCGGCTATGATCTCGCCTTGACCCGCAGCGTGGCCGACGCGGTGCGCATTCCGGTGATCGCCTCGGGCGGCGTCGGCAATCTTGACCACTTGGTGGAAGGCATCCGCGACGGCCACGCCACCGCGGTGCTGGCCGCCAGCATTTTCCATTTCGGAACCTACACCATCGGCGAGGCCAAGGCGGCCTTGGCGGCGGCCGGCGTGCCGGTGCGCCCGATCCGGGAGGCGGCGTGAAGCCATGACCAACGCCGCCGTTCTCGACCGCCTCTACGCCACCATCGAATCCCGCAAGGGGGCCGATCCGGCCAGCTCCTACACCGCCAAGCTGTTCAGCCGCGGCGCCGCCAAAATCGCCCAGAAAGTCGGCGAGGAAGCGGTGGAGACGGTGATCGAAGCCGTCCAGGGCCATAAAGACGGCGTCGTCAGCGAATCCGCCGACCTGCTCTATCACCTGCTGGTGCTGTGGGCCGACGCCGGGATTTCGCCGGACGAGGTTTACGCCAAGCTGGCGGCGCGGGAAGGCGTCGGCGGGCTGGCGGAAAAAGCCGCCCGGCCGGCCTAACAAACACGTCAAACCAAGGGAGCACCCGCCCGATGAGCCGCGCCTATGACGCCAGCAACATTTTCGCCCGCATCCTGCGCGGGGAAATCCCCTGCAAGAAGCTGCTGGAGACCGAGCACGCCTTGGCCTTCCCCGACATCAACCCGCAAGCCCCGACCCATATTCTGGTGATCCCCAAGGGGGCTTACATCGACTTTGACGATTTTTCCGCCCGCGCCAGCGCCGCCGAGATCGCCGACTATATCCAGGCCATTGGCGAGATCGCCCGTCAGGCCGGGGTTGCCGAGTCGGGCTATCGTCTGCTATCTAACTGTGGTATAAATGCGCATCAGGAAGTGCCACATCTGCACGTCCATGTCTTCGGCGGCCGCGCCTTGGGGCCGATGATCGCCAAAGCGAAGGCTTAAGTGAGTTTCATTTCTCCTGCGAAATGAAGTCGTTTCGCTTGTAGAACAAAATCATTCCGATACCGTAATATGACATTACGCTTCCGAAATGAGACGTTTCGGAAGCGTAATGTTTTTTGATGCGGTTGTTTTGCACCAACGGTCCTAAAATGTGACTCTTGGGGTGATTTCCTGGATTCCTAAGTTGTTCAAAGACAGCGGCGAAGCGGTTGCCGTCGCGTCCCTTCCGCCGAGGCACGGCTTACGACGGCGTCGGAGCTACGCTGGAACCGTTACGTGCCGCCATCACCGTGACAAAAAAATGACCGCCAAACTGGCGGTCTTGGCGCCCTGGTCAACAAGTTGCTTCTATGAGCGCGCACCACGATGAGCCTTGCGGCTCATTGGCGGGATAGAGAGCGTCACAGAGACGGTGCGACGGTGAAGATGCTGATTGGTGGCCAGATCCAGAAGGACCGTACCCACGGTCTCTGTGACGCCACCCTCTGGAGACGAGTCCCCCAGCGATCAGGCTAGTTGGAACTAGTGGCGACGGCTACGCCGTTCAAGGGGTAAAGCGATCTTTCGCCGGCCGAAAAACGGAAAAAATGAAGCACAAACCGCTTCCACCATTTTTCCGCCAATTCGCGCGCCGTGTTTGCGCGCCGTTCTTGAAAAACGTTCCGCTTTCAACCCGACGCTTGCGTCAGGCCGATATGGCGACAGATTAATTGTATTGAGGAAAAATGGTGCTGCCAGAGAGGATTGAACTCTCGACCTCTCCCTTACCAAGGGAGTGCTCTACCACTGAGCTACGGCAGCACACCGAACCTTAAGGTCCGCGCCGGTTTTCGCCGGCCTCCGGGGTGGCCCCCCGAAGTGGCGCGGGTTATGCCACAGGGTTTTTTGCGACGCAAGCCAGAAAGCGCAGTCGCCGTCATAAAAATTCATCTAACAAAATTATGGAAATTGACAACGCCGCCGATCATCGCACTTGCCGGGTGGGATTATCGGCCAATCTGATTATTGCGTGGGCTAGCGATACGACACTAACTCTCTGTTTAAGATGAAATTAACGTCCTGCCGCCTCGGCGGTCGGCGGCGCGGATCGATCAAGCCCCCAACAAAAATAGTCAGATGTTCCGGCCGGCGGCCGGAGCGGCGCAGCAAGGGGAAGGGGTGGAAATGCCAAGAACGTCTTTGCATCCGGCTCTGACGGGCCTCGCCGCGGCGGCGGCGGGGGTCGGAAC
>CALGOL010000062.1 GCA_937960755.1 uncultured Azospirillum sp. | reverse complement strand
AAGGTCACCAGCGTCGCCCGCCCGCCAGCGCCGGCAAGGCCCAAAATCGCCGCCCGGCGCCCGGTCAGCACCATCGCGGGGGCGCCGCCCGACAGACGGCGCAACGTGTCAAGGTCTTCCGGCGTAACGGTCTCCACCGCCAGCGCCAACACCGCGTCGTCGCCGCCGTCCACCACCGCCATTTCATGCCGGCGCAACGCCGCCATGGCGCGGTTGACCCGCTTAATGCAGGAAAGATCAAGGGTTTCGGCGAGGGCGACGGCGGGATCGGCGGGCATCGGCTGTTTTGGGAAATGGCCTGAACGGGAATGCGAAAACGGCGGCGGCGACGCCGAGGAACCTTAACGGTCCCATGATCGCCGCCCGTAACGCAAGCGTTTAGCGACCCGGACCCGCGCTGACAATCCCAAGCGCCCGCGCGGCGGTCATGCTTTTTCAGCCAGGGAGGCGACAGCCGCTTCACCCCATGCTAGGATTCGGCCCCTTAGGCGCAATGGTGCAGAGCCGATTTTCCATGACCCAGGTCAAACGCATTCTGTTGGTGGACGACGACGACGCTTTGCGCCAGTCCTTGGCCGAGCAATTGCGACTGCTGGAGGAGTTTGAAACGGTGGAGGCGGCGGACGCCGCCGGCGGCTTGGCGGCCCTGCGCGCCGGGCCGCCGTTCAGCGCCATTCTGCTGGACGTCGGCCTGCCCGACATGGACGGCCGCGACCTGTGCCGGCTGATGCGGCGGGATGGGGCGCGCTGCCCCATCGTCATGCTGACCGCCGCCGGAACCGACGCCGACGCGATTCTGGGGTTGGACGCCGGGGCCAATGATTATGTGGTCAAGCCGTTCCGGCTGGGAGTGCTGATGGCGCGGCTGCGCGCCCAGCTTCGCCAGTTCGAGCAGACCGAAGACGCCGAATTCGCCGTCGGCCCCTACAGCTTCCGTCCCGCCGCGAAGTTGCTGCTGGACGAAGCCCACAACCGCAAAATCCGCCTGACGGAAAAAGAAACGGCGATCTTGAAGCGGCTCTATCGCGCCGGCGACAAGCCGGTGCCGCGCGACACCCTGCTGGGCGAAGTCTGGGGCTATAACGCCGCCGTGGCCACCCACACGCTGGAAACCCACGTCTACCGGCTGCGGCAGAAGATCGAACGCGACCCGGCCAACGCAGAAATCCTCATCACCGAAGCCGGCGGTTATCGCCTGCAAGCGTAAGGCCGGCGGCGGCGAAGCCAAGCCAGCGCTGGCGGCCTTCCTGCCCTGCGGCGTCGGCGCCGTTGCGACGCTGCAAGGGACCGCTGCCC
>CALGOL010000061.1 GCA_937960755.1 uncultured Azospirillum sp. | reverse complement strand
CCGCCTCCGTATGGTTGGCGGTAACATCCGATGCCGATTTTCTGAATGCTGGCGAAAGCCCGAGCGAGTTGGCGCTGATGCCGCTGTGGCTGCAAGGACAACCGGTGGAGTTGGCTGAACTATGGCTGGCGCATAAAGACATCTACCCCGATTTCGCCCTGTGGTTCGCGTGGTACGAAGCGGCGGCGGGGGGGGAGCCTTTCGGTATTTTCGGCGAAGAACTTTCCCGCAAAATCGCCCTGCAATCGAATGGCTGGTGGAATAGCGGTTCCGAGGCGGTCAACGCGGACGTCAAAGCGTGGGTGCAGGAACACCGGCGACAGCAAGACTTCCTCCCGCATTTTTTCACCGACGACAACACGCGGTTGGATGATCGTTTGGGCGTCGCCAACGACGCCCGCATCTTCGCCCGGCTGCTGGCGGCGACGGACACCCACTTACCCTTGGCGGTCGGCTTGTTCGGCCCGTGGGGCGGCGGCAAAAGCTTTTTCATGAAGCTTATGCGGCGGGAGATGGCCTGGCTGAAAGGTCGGGACGGCTTCCATGGCGAAATCGCCCATATTGAATTCAACGCTTGGCATTACGTTGACGCCGATCTTTGGGCCTCCCTCGGTTTGCGGATTTTTGAAGGCGTCGCCGAGCATTTGGGCGGTAAGAAAGAAAGCGACATAGCCAAGAAGCATCGCGAACTTAAAACCGCTCTCAAATCCTGCACGCAAATCGAAGAAGAAGCTAAAGCGGCGATTAAAGCTGCGCAGGAAGCGCGAAGCAAGGCGCGAACTGAACTTGCAAAAAAGCAAGCCACGCGATTGGAGCTGGCTGGAACGGTATTGCTTAACAGTTTGAAAAATTTTGAATTGAATGATGAATTGAAAAAACTGGCGGCGGCGACCGGCGTTGCTGCGCCCAAAGATTTGGCTACGCTGGAAGAAACGTTGACGCAAGCCCGCCGGGTCGCTGACGGCTGGGGCAAGTTCGCCCCCGGCTTTCTTCTGCGAGGGCCGGCATTGCTGCGCTATCCGGCCTTGATCGGCGCCGCGCTGGCCGCCGCTTGGGCGCTGCCGCAATGGGCGTCTTTTCAACAACTGCTTCTGGATTATATCAAAATTCAGGTGGAGCCTTTGACGGCGGCTATACCCACCGCCGTCGGCTACGCTACATGGCTTAATGGCCGGCTGGCGACGGTGCGGGATTTGCCGGGCAAGCTTGAAGGGGTCATCAAGCAGGCGCAGGCGGCGTACGCCGCCGAACCGCAGAACGGCTTGGCGGCGCTGGATGCGGAAATCGCCGCCTTACGGATCAAAGCCGACAACGCCGCTGCGGAAATCGAAGCGGCGGCGGAAAGTTTGCGGCGGGCTGATTCCGGCATGCTGCTCTATGACCATTTGACCGAGCGGGCCAAGGACGGGCGGTATGTCGACCGGCAAGGCGTGGTGGCGGTTCTGCGTCGTGACTTGGAGCATTTGAAAGATTATCTCGGCGCGCTTAATCACGATTCCGCTAAAATCAGCCGCATCGTCCTTTACATCGACGATCTTGACCGCTGCGAACCGGCCCGGGTGGTGGAGGTGTTGCAGGCGGTTCACCTGCTGCTGGCTTTTCCGCTGTTCGCCGTGGTGGTGGCGGTTGATCCGCGCTGGCTGGAGCGCTCGCTCTACGACAAATACCTTCCCGATCATCGCAAGCTGACCGACGAGCGGTTGGCTCAAGAGGATTTTTCGCCGCGCAATTACTTGGAAAAAATCTTTCAGATACCGTTCCGGCTCGATCCGAAGCTTAACGGCTTTGGCGGCATGGTGGACGGGCTGACCGCCGGCATGGTGGAAACCCTGGCCGAACCCGCGGCGACCAGCCGAAACGAAACCTCGCCGCCGACAGCCGAGCAACGCGCTGAAAACACCGCCAAGCCGGGGGAGACGCCGGCCGAATCCGCCGCCTCGCCAGACGTTGCGTCGTCGTCGGCGCCGATTAACGCGGCGCAGGTGAGGGCGCCCGAGAAGCTGCCGCCTCCGGCCCGCTTAACGCTGATTCCGGCGGAGGTCGAGGCGCTTAAACAGGTTCAGCCCTTTATTCCGACGCCGCGGGCGCTGAAGCGCATGCTCAACGTCTATCTGCTGGTGCGACTGCGTAACGAGGCGGCGGCGCAAGACCCGCTCGCCGTCATGACCCTGCTGGGGCTGGAGATCGGCTTTCCCGCCGCCGGGCGTGAATTGTTGCGGGCGATAAGGGATAATCGTCAATATGACGAATGGGAATTGCATTTACTTGTCGATGAAAAACTTTATCAGAAAAAGAACGATGCACCCGCCAATTCTCCCGAGTTGTCTCCTGAGGATATTCGCCTTAGAGACGCCCTGAAAGCGGTTGTCCAGGCTACTGGACAATCAATCACCGTTCAGCGGGTCAAGCCCTGGCTAAAGGAGGCATTCCGCTTCAGCTTCGATCCGTCCGAAGAACCCGCCCCAACGCCCGCCTCACCTTCCGCCGAAATCCCCACGACGTGAAACCTTGCCCAGGGCGCGCGGCGGGGCTATTGTCGCCGCTGAGCGGCGCGCCCGGCGGATGACTGGCGCGGCCGCGTTCGTTTCGCCCTTACGTTTTCGCCCTACGTTTGACGAGTTCAAAGACCCATGGCCACGCCGCGCACGCTCTTCGACAAGATTTGGGACAGCCACGTCGTTCAACGCCAGGAAGACGGCACCTGCATTCTCTATATCGACCGTCATCTGGTGCACGAAGTGACCAGCCCGCAGGCGTTTGAAGGTCTGCGCATGGCCGGCCGCAAAGTGCGTCGGCCGGAAGCGACGCTGGCGGTGCCCGACCATAACGTTCCGACCAAGGACCGCGAAAAGGGCATCGTCGAAGAAGAAAGCCGCGTGCAGGTGGAGACGCTGGACGTCAACGCCAAGGAATTCGGCGTGCGCTACTTCCCGATGGGCGACATCCGCCAGGGCATCGTGCATGTGACCGGGCCGGAGCAGGGCTTCACCCTGCCGGGCGCCACCATCGTTTGCGGCGACAGCCACACCTCGACCCATGGCGCGTTCGGCGCGCTGGCCTTCGGCATCGGCACCTCTGAAGTCGAACACGTCCTGGCGACTCAGACCCTGCTGCAAAAGCCGGCCAAGAACATGTTAGTGCGGGTCGACGGCAAGGTCGGCCCCGGCGTCACCGCCAAGGATATCGTGCTCGCCATCATCGGCCGCCTCGGCACCGCCGGCGGCACCGGCTATGTCGTCGAATACGCCGGCGAAGCGATTCGCGACCTGACGATGGAAGGCCGCATGACGGTCTGCAACATGACCATCGAAGCGGGCGCCCGCGCCGGCCTGATCGCCCCCGACGAAAAGACCTTTGAATACCTGATGGGCCGCCCGCTGGCGCCGAAGGCCGGGGCTTGGGAACAGGCGGTGGAATACTGGAAGACCCTGCCGTCGGACGAAGGCGCGGTCTACGACGCCACCATCGTGCTGAACGCCGCCGACATCGTGCCGCACGTCACCTGGGGCACCAGCCCGGAAGACGTGCTGCCGATCACCGCCGTGGTGCCGAACCCCGACGACGTCGCCGACGCCGGCAAGCGCGCGGCCGTCATCCGCTCGCTGGAGTACATGGGCCTGACCCCCGGCACGCCGCTGACGGAAATTCCGGTGGACGTGGTGTTCATCGGCTCTTGCACCAACGGCCGCATTGAAGACTTGCGCGCGGCGGCCGAAGTCGCCAAGGGCCGCAAAGTCGCCGCCAACGTGCAAGTGCTGGTGGTGCCGGGTTCCGGCTTGGTCAAGGAGCAGGCGGAAGCCGAAGGTCTGGATAAGATTTTCGTCGAAGCCGGCTTTGAATGGCGCGATCCGGGCTGTTCGATGTGCCTCGCCATGAACACCGACCGGCTGACGCCGGGCCAGCGTTCGGCCTCCACCTCCAACCGCAACTTCGAAGGCCGTCAGGGCCGCGGCGGCCGCACCCATCTGGTCAGCCCGGCGATGGCCGCGGCGGCCGGCATCACCGGCAAGCTGACCGACGTGCGCGCGCTGGCGTAAGGCTGAACCGGCGTAATTGATGTTTTGGGGCGGCGCTTGAGCCTGTAGGCTTTGGCGCCGCCGCCGTTTTGGGGCGCTTTCATGAGGCCCCGCCGATGACCGCGAAAATCACCCGCCTTAAGCTTTCGGGCTATAAGTCGGTCGCCGACGCCGACATTGTCCTGCACGATCTCAACGTGCTGATCGGGGCCAACGGCGCCGGCAAATCCAACCTGTTGTCGCTGTTTCAACTGCTGGCCCGTCTGCCGCCCTCGGTACAGGATGACACCCCGCGGCCGTTCCGGCTCGACGGAGGCCTGGCGGCGCTGCTGCACGACGGGCTGAGCGCGACCCGC
>CALGOL010000060.1 GCA_937960755.1 uncultured Azospirillum sp. | reverse complement strand
GCCGATCAGCACCGCGCCAGCGCGAAACAAGGCTTTCGACAACCCGCCGTGGGTGGCGAATTGCCCCATCAGCAAGAACAGCGGCACCACCGACAGGTCATAGACCGAATAGCGGGCGTAGGCGGCGCTTTTGAAATAGTTCAGCAACGGGTCGGCCCCGGCCACCCAGAAATAGCCGATGGAGCCGGCGATCAGCATCGCCCCGCCGATATGCACCCGGAAAGCCAACAGCGCCAGCATCAAAGCGCCGATAATCAGGCCATGTTCAATGCCGGTCATTTGCGCTCTCCGGTGAAATCTTCCCAAGCGGAATACAAGGCGACGCAACCCAGCAGCGTGAACGACAGCACCATAGGCACGTAGGTCCACCAAGTGGGCAGGTCGAGCAGCATCGAGGCGTCGCGGGTGCGCCGCAGTTCCAGCAGGCCCACCGCCATGCGCCAGGCGAAGGCGAAAGCGCCGATGGTCAGCAGCAGGTTCGCCACCAGATCGCAAAAACGATTGAAACGGGCGGAGCAGCCGGTGGTGAAGAAATCGACGATGACGTTGCCGCGCACCATCTGGCAGAACGGCAGCGCCATGGCGACCGCCGCCGCCGACATCATCTGCACCAGCTCGTAATCGCCCATGATGGGATAGGCGAAGAGCGCGCGCCCAAGCACGCTGACCAGCGAAAGCACCGCCATCACCGTCAGCACCACGCCCGAGCCGATGGCGAACAGGCGCGACAGCGCGTCGAGCGTGCGCCCCACCACGCCGTAAACTTTGTGTTCTTCTTCAAAAATGGCGTCAGCCATGGCGTCCTCTCGCAGATTGATCCGCGGATTGCCCGCACAACCCGGCGCGGGCTTCGACGGCGGTCCCTTTTAGCCCACCAAGTTCACGCTTCTTTCAAAATGCTGGTTTCGCTTGATTCCGTCACCCCGGCGAAGGCCGGGGTCCAGAGCAATTCGGGCGCGTGTCTGAAAAGCCTGGATACCGGCTTTCGCCGGTATGACGGAAAAAGCAAAGCTGGTGAAATCCGTGAACGCGGTTGCTTATCTTCGACTGGCGACCGTCAGTTAGAGTGCTTCTTGATGAGGTCTTGCGCCGATTGCAGCAGCTTCTTGCCGTCGAAGCCGCGGCCGTCCATGTCCTTCGCCCAGGCGTCGTCAAGCGAGGCGGAGGCGGCGCGCCACTTTTCCAGCTCCATCCGCGGGATAACGGAGATTTCAACGCCGGAAGCAACCATCTTTTCCTTGCCCGGAACGTCGGCTTCCATCATCGCCTTGCCGAACTGGCCGGAAGCGACAAGGCCGGCGTTGGCGTCGAAGATCTGCTTCAAATCGGCAGGCAGCGATTCGTACTTCGCCTTGTTCATCGTCAGCAGGAAGACGGCGGTGTAGAGCGCCGGGAAGCTGCGGTCGGTTTCCGCCGTATACTTCACCAACTCGTTCATCTTCACCGACGGGGCGACTTCGTAGGGGATAACCGCGCCGTCGATGACGCCTTTGGAGATGGCTTCCGGCACCGCCGGCACCGGCATGCCCACCGGCGAGGCGCCCATCAGCGCCAACAGCTTGTTGGTCTGGCGCGTCGGGGCCCGCAGCTTCAGGCCGCGGAAATCCGCCAACGTCTTGATCGGCTTCTTGGTGGTGTAGACGTTGCCGGGGCCATGGACGAACAGCGCCACCGGACGGGTTTCCGCCAACTCGTCCTTGGCTTGGGTTTCGTAGTATTCCCAAACCGCCCGGCTGGTGGCTTCGGCGTTGGACATCATGAACGGCAATTCGAACACTTCCAGCCGCGGGAAGCGGTTGGCGGCGTAGCCCGCCAGCATCAGCGTGATGTCGGCGACGCCGTCGCGGGCTTGATCGTAAAGCTGCGGCGGGGCGCCGCCCAACTGCATGGCCGGGAAAATCTGGCACTTCAGCCGGTCGCCGGAATCCTTCGCCAGCTTGTCGCACCACGGCGCCAGAACCTTGGCGTGCTGCGGCGCCTGCGGCCCAAGAAAGTGATGCCCCTTCAGCACCACCTCTTGCGCGCCGGCCCCGCCGGCGGCGGTCGACAGGGCCGCGGCCAGCGCCGCCCGATCCGGTTCGATGTTCAGGTAATAGCCGCCGGTGATGCGTTCGGCGTAGGCGCTGGTGGTGCCGGGCACCGTCTTGACGACGGCTTCGATGGCCTTGGCCAGTTGCTCCAGTTCCGCGAGGTCGTTGCCGAATACCTTGATGCCGATGGGGGTGCGGATGCCCGTAGAGAGCATGTCGGTCCGCGCCTTGATCGGCATGGTCCAGGCGTTGCTGATGCCGGGAATTTGCAGCGCCTGGTCCAGTTCGGCGATCAGTCCGTCCACGGTCAGGCCGGGCCGCCATTCGCGCTCCGGTTTCAGGTTGATCACGGTTTCAAACATTTCCAGCGGCGCCGGATCGGTCGCGGTGATGGCCCGCCCGGCTTTGCCGTACACCGAGGCCACTTCCGGGAAGGACTTGATGAGGCGGTTCTGGGT
>CALGOL010000059.1 GCA_937960755.1 uncultured Azospirillum sp. | reverse complement strand
CAACAACTTAGCTGATGAGGTGGACCCCGGCCTTCGCCGGGGTGACGAGAAAAAAAGATAGGAAAATCAAAGCTAAAAAGATGTGTGAATGCCCTCTCCCGGGGGGCGAGGGTCGTGTTCCTTCACCCGATTACTCTGCTTACAGGATAAATTTCGACAGATCGGCGTTCTTCGCCAACCCGCCGACCTTCTCCCGCACCAGGGCGGCGTCCACCGTGACGGTTTCGCCGCTGCGGTCGCTGGCGGAAAAACTGATTTCCTCCAACAGCCGCTCCATCACCGTGTGCAGCCGGCGGGCGCCGATGTTCTCCACCGTCGCGTTGATTTCCGCCGCCAGCCGGGCCAGTTCGTCAATCGCCTCGTCGTCGAAGCTCAGCGTCAGCTCTTCGGTCGCCATCAACGCTTTGTATTGGATGATGAGATTGGCTTCCGGCTCGGTCAGGATGCGCTTGAAGTCGTCGCGGGTCAGCGCCTTCAATTCAACGCGGATCGGCAGCCGGCCTTGCAGTTCCGGCAGCAGGTCGGACGGCTTGGCGATGTGGAAGGCGCCCGAGGCGATGAACAGGATATGGTCGGTTTTCACCGGCCCGTGCTTGGTGGAAACCGTGGTGCCTTCGATCAGCGGCAGCAGGTCGCGCTGCACCCCTTCGCGGGACACGTCGGCGCCGCCCTTGTATTCCGACCGACCAGAGATTTTGTCGATTTCGTCCAAAAAGACGATGCCCTTCTGCTCCACCGCCTGGATGGCTTCGGCCGTCACCTTTTCCTGGTCCAGCAGCTTATCGGATTCTTCCGCCAGCAGGATGTCGTAGGATTCCGACACCGTCACCTTGCGCGGCTTGGTCCCGCCGAAGGCTTTGCCGAAAATGTCCGACAGGTTGAGCATGCCGACCTGCGCCCCCGGCATGTTGGGCAGATCGAAGGTGGGCAGGCTGGGGCGGCTGTTGTCGGCGACATTGATTTCAATCTCGCGGTCGTTCAGTCCGCCTTCCCGCAGTTTTTTGCGCATGCGGGCGCGGGTTTCTTCACTGGCCCCGTCGCCGCACAGCGCGTCCAGCACCCGTTCTTCCGCCGCGTGCTCGGCGCGCACCCTGACTTCCTTGCGCAGCCGCTCGCGGGTCAGGTGAATGGCGTTGTCCACCAGATCGCGGACGATCTGTTCGACGTCGCGGCCGACATAGCCGACTTCGGTGAATTTGGTGGCTTCGATCTTGATGAACGGCGCTTGCGCCAGCTTGGCGAGGCGGCGGGCGATTTCGGTCTTGCCGACGCCGGTGGGGCCGATCATCAGGATGTTTTTCGGCAGCACCTCATCCCGCAGGTTTTCCGGCAATTGCAGCCGGCGCCAGCGGTTGCGCAGGGCGATGGCGACGGCGCGCTTGGCGTCCTGTTGGCCGACGATGTGGCGGTCGAGTTCCGAGACGATCTCGCGCGGGCTGAAGCTGGTCATGGGGCGGCCTTTAAATCTTTTCCAGCGTGACGTTTTCGTTGGTGTAGACGCAGATTTGCGCCGCGATGCGCATCGCCTTGCGGGCGATGGCCTCGGCGTCCAAACCCTCCACGTCGATCAGCGCGCGGGCCGCCGACAGGGCGTAAGCCCCGCCGGAGCCGATGCCGATCAAGCCGTCTTCCGGCTCCAGCACGTCGCCGTTGCCGGTCAGCACCAGCGACACATTCGCGTCGGCCACCGCCATCATCGCCTCCAAACGGCGCAAATAGCGGTCGGTGCGCCAGTCCTTCGCCATTTCGACGCAGGCGCGGGCCAATTGACCGGGATGCTGCTCCAGCTTGCCTTCCAGCCGTTCAAACAGCGCCAAAGCGTCGGCGGTGGCGCCGGCGAAGCCGGCCATCACCGAACCGCCGGCCAGCCGCCGCACCTTGCGGGCGTTGCCTTTAATAACGGTCGAGCCGAATGAGACCTGTCCGTCGCCGGCGATGACGACCGAGCCGCCTTTGCGAATGGAAAGGATGGTGGTGCCGTGCCATGAGGTCGCGGCGGAATCGGCGGCGGAACGTTCCATAGGGATGCGGGCTCGCGGAATGATAAGGCGGGGCGCAGGCGCGGCGCGTCAAAGCGCTCAGCGTCTATGTGGGCAATCCCGCCCGCGGGTCAAGCGTCGTGATCCCCTGCTCCGCCCGAACTGGTGTCGGGGGAAGGGCGCCGCGACGCCCCCGCCCTCGGATATTCCGCCAAGCGTCAGGCCGCCTTGGCGGCGTCGTGCTCCTTCAGCCAAGTTCCGACCTTGGCGTCGACGTGCAGGATATGGCCGGTCAGCCACTTGCCCAGCACGCTCAGCACGTAAGCGCCTTTTTCGCCGCCGGCGTCGAGCGCGCTGTTGACGTCGTGGACTTGCGCGACGAAAGCGTCGTGCATCGCCTTGTGGTCGGCGTAGTCGGGATAATCAAATTCCCGCATCAGCCGTTCTTCGCGGTCGAAGTGATAGTCGGTGTATTCCAGCAGGTCCGCCAACACGCCTTGGATTTCGGTATCGGCGCGGTTGTCGTTCACCGCGGCGACAAATTCATTGAACAGCGCGAACAGCCGTTCGTGGTCGGCGTCGATGGCGTCGTTGCCGACGGCGTAAGACGGATTCCACGCCGCGGCTTCCCAGCGGGCGTGCTGCGCGGGCTTCATGGTCTTGGCTTGCATTAGGGTTTCCTCGCTCGTTTCGCGGTCTAGGCGCCGCTTGATGCGACGTACAATAACCTGAAACGAATTGTGGATATACCCTCTTGATAACCGTCAAGCGACCCAGTCCCCGCGACGGCGCGTCGCGGGGGAAGCTGGCCCGAGCCGCGGGCCTATAGCGCCTTGAGGGCCTTCAACACCGCCTCGACATGGCCGGTCACCTTGACCTTGCGCCATGCCTGGCGGACGACGCCCTCCTGGTCGATCAGGAAGGTGGCGCGGTCCATGCCCATGTACTTGCGGCCGTACATCGACTTTTCCACCCACACGCCATAGGCTTGCGCTAAAGTGGTATCCTCATCGGCGACAAGGGTAAACGGAAGTTGGTATTTTTCTTTGAACTTATCGTGACTCTTGACGCCATCCTTCGACACGCCGATCACCACCGCGTCGGCCGATGAAAAATCGGGGAAAAGGTCGCGAAAGCCGCAGGCTTCCTTGGTGCAGCCGGAGGTGTCGTCCTTGGGGTAGAAGTACAAAATCACCGGACGGCCGCGATAGGCGGACAACGTGACGCTGGCGCCGCCGTCGGCGGGCAGGGTGAAATCCGGGGCGGGGCTTCCAACTTCGACGGACATGGGGGCAGGGGCCTTTCTAGCGTTTATTCCTTGGGCGGCGAACAGTCCGCGGCGGGGATGGCGATGATCTCCTCAAACCGCTGGTGCGCCGCAGCGGCGATAGCGGCGACTTTGGTTTCCAGTTGCGCAAAGTCAACCGTTGGCGGGTCGTCGGGGAACACCGCGCGGGCCAGCCCTTCCGCCACCGCCGGCGCGGCGCGCGACGTCGGCGCCTCTTCGCCGGTCAGCCGCAGATAGCCTTGAGTGCGCCGCCACGCCCGCAAGGCGGTCAGCAAGTCGGCTGCGGCGTCAGCCGGCAGAACGCCGAGTTCTTGGGCGCGCTCCAGGCTTTCCGCCATGTTGACCGACAGGATGTCGGGCCGTTCGGCGGCGTGGCGCAGTTGCAGATACTGGGCGACGAATTCGATGTCGATCAGCCCGCCGCGGGCGTATTTCAGGCTCCACACCGTTTTGGCGGGAAATTCGCCTTCGATGCGGCGGCGCATGTCGGCGACGTCGAACAGCAGCTTGGTCGGATCGCGGGGCAGGCGCAGCACCGCGTTCACCTCCGCCGTCACCTTGGCGGCCAGCGCCGGGTCGCCGGCGACGACGCGGGCGCGGGTCAGCGCCATATGCTCCCAGGTCCACGCCTCATCGCGCTGATACTTGGAGAACGCCGCCAGCGAGGTGGCGAGCGGCCCGGCGTTGCCGGACGGCCGCAGCCGCATGTCGACCTCATACAGTCGGCCATCCGCCATCTGCGCGGTCACGGCGACGGTCAGCCGCTGGACCAGCCGGGCGTAATATTCCGGCGGCGACAGCGGCCGGCCGCCGTCCGACTGGCTGATTTCCGGCGGAACGTCGTAAATCGCGATCAGGTCGATGTCGGAAGTGATGGTGAGCTGACCGCTGCCCAGCTTGCCCAGCGCCAGAATCACCCAGGCCCCGCCCGGCATGCGGCCGTGCTTGACGGCGAATTCGTCCTCCACCCGGCTCGCCAGATCGGTCAGCGCCACTTCCGCCAAATCGGCGAGGAAGGGGCCGCAGCGCTCGCCGTCGGTGGCGTTGCGCAGCAGGTGGGCGCCGGCTTGGAAGCGGTGGTCGTTGGTCCAGCGCCGGGCCAGGATCAACGCCTCCTCCAGATGTTGGGCGGCGCCGACGACGCGGGCGTAATCCGCCGCCAGGGTCCGGCGGTCGGGCAGCGGATCGAAGAAGCCGGGGCTGAGCACGCCATCCAGCAAGGCCGGGTGACGGGACAGGGTTTCCGCCAGCCGCGGCGCGCCGCCCATGATTTCCGCCACCAGCGGCAAGAGCCAGGGGTTGGCGTAAAACAGCGAAAACACCGCGACGCCGGCCGGCAGGCGGGCGAGGAATTCGTCCATATGCACCAGCGCCGCGTCGGGGCTGGGGGTGCGCGCCAATTCCCGCAGCAAGGTGGGCGTCAGTTCGGTCAGCAGTTCGCGGGCGCGGGCGGAGCGGGTGGCGCGGTAACGGCCGCGGTGCCAACCCGACACCAGGGCGATGGCGCGCGACGGTTCGGCGAAGCCCATTTCCCGCAGCGTCTCCAGCGTGCCGGGATCGTCGTCGGCCCCGGTGAACACCAGATTGCCGGCGGGGGCGAGGTCGGGCGCTTCTTCAAACAGCTCGGCGTAGCGGTCCTCCACCAGCCCCATCATCTCCATCAGCTCGAGCCGGAAGGCTTCCGAGTCGGGATAGCCGAGGAAGGTCGCCAGCCGCGCCACGCCGTCGTCGCTGCTCGGCACCTTGTGGGTTTGCTGATCGTCGATCATCTGGATGCGATGCTCGACCTTGCGCAGATAGCGGTAGGCGAGGCTGAGCTCCGTCACCGCGGCTTCCGGCACCCGGCTGGCCGCCG
>CALGOL010000058.1 GCA_937960755.1 uncultured Azospirillum sp. | reverse complement strand
CCGAGAGCGGCTACGGCGCTCCCGGCGGCTGCCCCGGGGACGCCGGCCGCAGCGCAGCAGGCGGCGGCGATGGTGATGACGGCGACGGGCGCGGCTTGCATGGCGGCGGCCTTTCGATACTGAAATGAGGGCGGAAGCAATGGTTCGATGACGAACCTACCGGCTCGCCGCGCGGGCGACTTGACGCCGGTCAGCTTCGAAGACGAACGCGAGACGGCGCCCGGAAAACGCTCGACGCGCCACGGAGGTTGCGCGAGGCGCGTCAACTGTGGTGTTGTCTTGCCCGCGCGATGGCGGAAGCCTCGTCAGCGCGCCTAACCGATCCCTTGCAACGCCGTCATCCGGGTTTCGAAACATGCGCCGCAGCCGTATCGCCTCCTTCTCCGCCGTCGTCGCCGCGTCGTTGGCGCTGGGCGCCTGCTCCTCTTGGGGCGGCAAGACCGAATCCCACGACGAGCAGATCAAGGCGCGGGAATACAAGTTCGGCAGCCTGTTCGGCACCGACGGCGGCATCAATCTGTTCGGCGGCAACAAAGGCAAGGCGGAAGACGGCAGCGGTCTGGGCGTCAACGCCTTCTTGTGGCGCGCCTCGCTCGACACCCTGGCCTTCATGCCGATCGCTTCGGCCGACCCGTTCGGCGGCGTCATCCTGACCGATTGGTACACGCCCGCCGAATCGCCGGGCGAGCGCTTCAAGGTCAACCTCTACATCCTCGACAAGCAGTTGCGCGCCGATGGGCTGCGCGCCGCGGTGTTCCGTCAGGTCCGCGCCGGCTCCGATTGGAAGGAAGCCTCGGTCGCGCCGGAAACCGCCCGTCAATTGGAAGACGCCGTGCTGACCCGCGCCCGCCAACTGCGCATCAGCCAGACCCCGCCGAAGTGATCCGGGGCCAGCCTTCCTATCGTTCGTCCTTTTTTCCATCGAATCGTTTTGCCTGAGTGATTGTGAAAATGAGTGGAGCAGCGACCGCCGCCATCGGCGCCCGTTACGCCGTCAAGGAAACCGAAGCCAAGTGGCAGGCCGTATGGGCCGCGCGCAACTGCTTCGCCGCGGTCGCCGATCCATCGAAGCCGAAGTATTACGTGCTGGAGATGTTCCCCTACCCGTCGGGGCGCATCCACATGGGCCACGTGCGCAACTACGCCATCGGCGACGTCATCGCGCGCTACAAAAAGGCCAAGGGCTTCAACGTTTTGCACCCGATGGGCTGGGACGCTTTCGGCCTGCCGGCGGAAAACGCCGCGCTGGAGAAAAAGGTCCACCCCGCCAAATGGACGCGGGAAAACATCGCGGCGATGCGCGAGCAGCTAAAGTCGATGGGGCTTTCCATCGATTGGAGCCGGGAAATCGCCACCTGCGACGTCGCGTATTATCGCCACGAGCAAAAGACCTTCCTCGATTTCTACAAAGCCGGCCTCGCCTACCGCAAGGAAAGCTGGGTCAACTGGGATCCGGTGGACAACACCGTTCTGGCGAACGAACAGGTGATCGACGGCCGCGGCTGGCGCACCGGCGCGCTGGTGGAAAAGCGCAAGCTGTCGCAATGGTTCCTCAAGATCACCGCTTTCGCCGACGACCTGCTGGAAGGACTGAAGACCCTGGACCGCTGGCCCGAACGGGTGCGGATCATGCAGGAAAACTGGATCGGCAAATCGTCGGGCGCCCGCTTCAAGTTCGAGATCAAAGGCCGCGGCGACAAGCTTGAGGTGTTCACCACCCGGCCCGACACGCTGTTCGGCGCCTCCTTCGCCGCGATTTCGCCCAATCACCCGCTGGCCGCCGAGTTGGCGGCCAACAGCACGGAGCTGGCCGAGTTCATCGCCGAATGCAACCGCGTCGGCACGTCGGAAGAAGCTATTGAAACCCAGGAAAAGCGCGGCTTCGACACCGGCTTGAAGGTGGTTCATCCCTTCGATTCGACGTGGGAGCTGCCGGTCTACGTCGCCAATTTCGTGCTGATGGAATACGGGACCGGGGCGATTTTCGGCTGTCCCGCCCATGACCAGCGCGATTTGGACTTCGCCCGCAAATACGCCCTGCCGGTGACGCCGGTGGTGATTCCGGAAGGCGAAGACCCGGCGGCTTTCGCCGTCGGCGACGAGGCTTACACCGGACCGGGGATTTTGCGCAATTCCCGCTTCCTCGACGGGCTGGAGGTGGAGGCCGCCAAGGCCGCCGCCGGCGCCAAGCTGGAGGAGCTGGGCCTGGGCGAGCGCACCACCGTCTATCGTCTGCGTGATTGGGGCGTGTCGCGGCAACGCTATTGGGGTTGCCCGATCCCGATGATCCATTGCGACGATTGCGGCGTCGTGCCGGTTCCCGACGATCAGTTGCCGGTGACGCTGCCCGACGACGTCACCTTCGACCAGCCCGGCAATCCCATCGCCCGTCATCCGACCTGGAAGCATACGACCTGCCCTACCTGCGGCAAGCCGGCGCTGCGGGAAACCGACACCTTCGACACCTTCGTCGAGTCGTCGTGGTATCAGATGCGTTTCTGCTCGCCCCATGAGACCGAGGTCGGTTTCGCCCGCGACGCGGTGGACTATTGGATGCCGGTGGATCAGTACATCGGCGGCATCGAGCATGCGGTATTGCACCTGCTCTACGCCCGCTTCTGGACCCGCGCCATGGCGTCCTTGGGCAAGATCGCGACGCCGGAGCCGTTCGCCGGCCTGTTCACCCAAGGGATGGTCAATCACGAGACCTATAAGGACGCCGAGTCGGGGGCCTGGCTGTCGCCGGCCGACATCGTCAAAGCCGATGGCGGGTCTTACGTGCGCATCGACGGCGGCGGGCCGGTGACTGTCGGCCGCGTCGAAAAAATGTCGAAGTCGAAGAAGAACGTGGTGGACCCGGCCAACATCATCGACGCCTACGGCGCCGACGCCTCCCGCTTGTTCATGCTGTCGGACAGCCCGCCGGAACGCGATCTGGAATGGACCGAAGCCGGCATCGACGGCGCTTGGCGCTATATCAGCCGGTTGTGGCGCGCGGTCGGCGAATTGGCCGACAAGCTGCCCGCCGCCGGAACGCCGGCCCCGGCCGCCTTCTCAGACAAGGCGACGGGGTTGCGCCGCTCGGTGCATAAGGCGGTCGCCGGGGTTTCCGACGATCTGGAAAAATTCCGCTTTAATAAGGCGGTGGCGCGGATTCGCGAGCTTTCCAACGCTCTGGCCGATTTCAAGCCGGCGGACGACGCCGATCTGTGGGCGCTGCGCGAAGGCTTTGAAGCGGTGGTTCGGCTGGTGTCGCCGATGATGCCGCATCTGGCGGAAGAGCTGTGGTCGCAGCTTGGCCACGGAACGCTGCTGACCGAATCGGCGTGGCCCGAAGCCGACGCCGGCTTGGCCCGCGACGACGAAGCGACGGTGGCGGTGCAGGTCAACGGCAAGCTGCGCGCCACCATTCTGCTGCCGCGCGACGCCGATCAGGCGACGGCGCAGGAAATCGCGCTGGCCGAGCCCAACGTCGTCAAAGCCATGGAAGGCAAGCCGGCCCGCAAAGTCATCGTCATTCCGAATCGGGTGGTCAATGTCGTGGTCTAAGGCTTTTTTCCTCGCCGCCGGGCTCGGCGCGCTGGGCGGGTGCGGCTTTCAGCCGATGTACGGTTCAGCCGGCGTCGGCGGGGCGGACGCCTGGGCCAAGCTGGCGGCGGTGGAAATCAGCAATATTCCTGAACGGCCGGGGCAGAAACTGCGCAACGCCCTGGTCGACCGCATGCACAGCAACGGCGCCGCCGCGCCTGCGTATCGGCTTGACGTCAGCTACAGCGCGGCGGAACAGAAGATCGCCGTTTCCAAAGACGCTTCGGCGGAGCGCTATCAGTTGGTGTTCCGCGCGCCTTATCGTTTGGTGGACAAGGCCAGCGGCAAGACGCTGCTGACCGCCACGGCGCGCACCAATGTGGTTTACGATTCGCTAGAAGAGCAATTCGGCCTGCTGGCGAGCCGGGACAACAGCTACGACCGCGCCGTCGCCGAAGTGTCGGAAGAAATCGCCCTGCGGGTCGCCGCGGCGCTGGGCCGGCCGCAGCAACCTTGATCCCTCTGCGTTCCGTCTGTCTCGGCGGACGCCGTTAGAAACCTGTCGAGAGAGCCGCCGGACGATGAAGCTGCAAGGCAGAGGCGTCGACGCCTTCCTGCGCAAGCCCGATCCGGCGGTGCGGGCGGCGGTGATTTTCGGCCCCGACGCCGGCTTGGCGCGGGAGCGCGCCGAAACCCTGGGCAAGCTGATTTGCCCCGACCTGACCGATCCGTTCCGCGTGGCGGAACTGGCCGCCGCCGACATCGCCCGCGACCCCGCCCGTTTAAGCGACGAGGTCGCCGCCATTCCCTTCACCGGCGGGCGCCGGCTGGTGCGGGTGCGCGACGCCGACGACGGCGTCGCCGCGGCTTTGGCGAAATTGCTGGACGAACCGCCCCCCGGCGACGGCTTCGTCGTGCTGGAGGCCGGCGACCTC
>CALGOL010000057.1 GCA_937960755.1 uncultured Azospirillum sp. | reverse complement strand
TGGGCCGCCGGCACCCAGGGCGACCGCCCGCGCGCCGCGCAGGAAGAGCGGGTCCGCATGACCCGTCTGCGTCAGCGCATCGCCGAGCGCCTGAAGGAAGCCCAGACCAACGCCGCGATGCTGACCACTTTCAACGAAGTGGACATGAGCAACGTCATCGCGCTGCGCAACGAGTACAAGGACTTCTTTGAAAAGAAGCACAAGATCAAGTTGGGCTTCATGTCCTTCTTCGTCCGCTCGGTCATCGCGGCGCTGAAGGAAATCCCGGCGGTCAACGCCGAGATCGACGGCACCGACATCGTTTATAAGAACTACTACGACATCGGCGTCGCCGTCGGCACGCCGACCGGTCTGGTGGTTCCGGTGGTGCGCGACGCCGACCAGATGAACTTCGCCCAAATCGAAGGCAAGATCGCCGAGTTCGGCAAGAAGGCCCGCGACGGCAAGCTGTCGATGGACGAAATGTCGGGCGGCACCTTCACCGTGTCGAACGGCGGCGTTTACGGCTCGCTGATGTCGACGCCGATTTTGAACCCGCCGCAGTCGGGCATCTTGGGCATGCACAAGACCATGGACCGCGCGGTGGTGGTCAACGGCAAGGTCGAAGTGCGGCCGATGATGTATCTGGCGCTGTCCTACGATCACCGCATCATTGACGGCAAGGAAGCGGTGACCTTCCTGGTGCGCGTCAAGGAAGGCATCGAAGACCCGCGCCGCCTGCTGCTGGACGTCTGATCCGGTCGTTAAGCTTCGGGTTTTAGATTAGCGAAAACCCCCGCCGGAACTCCGGCGGGGGTTTTTGTTTGCATCAGCCCATTTGTGCGCCATAACGCCAAACGGAATATTCCCCGCCGCAGTCTGGAGGAGCGCCGCATGTCCGAAGGGAGGCTGACGAAATTTCGCGTGGCGGGGTTTCGTTCGATCCGCGATGCGACCGTGGAATTGACGCCCGCGACGATTTTGATCGGGCCTAACGGTGTCGGGAAATCGAACTTGCTGTGGGCGCTAGAAATGGTGCGCATGCTGGCGTTTGAATCTCTGCAGAGATTCGTTTCGGAACGCGGCGGCGCCGCCTATCTACTGCATTACGGTCCGCGCAACACCATAGCGCTGGAGTTGGAGCTCGAGTTTAACGGTCAAGGCGGCGATAACGCCTATGAAGCGACGCTCGCGTATACGGAAGACAACAACCTGTTTTTTTTGAAGGAACGCGCAGGCTATCGGCCCTTGGGCGCCGCGGAATGGACTTGGTGCGATCTTGGTGCTGGACACAGGGAATCTCGGTTAAAGGAAAAATCCGCGGACGATGCGACCGCCAGAACTGTTCGCTGGCGCTTGCGAAGAATCAATTTTTACCATTTCCACGATACATCGCGCCGTTCCGCTCTGAGAACGCCTTCATACGCCGATACTTCCGCTGATTATCTTCGTTCTGACGGAAGCAATCTGCCGATATATCTTATGGCGCTGATGAATGCGCAAGATAAGGGTGGGCAGGCGGCTTGGCGGCGGATCGAAGGGGCGTTAAGACAGGTGGCGCCTTTCATTCGCGAACTTAAACCGGTCGAAGATAGAACCGGGGTCCGGCTGGAATGGATTGACGATCGGGGTGAGACGTTTGGCCCGGCGCATTTGTCGGACGGGACGTTGCGGGCGTTGGCGTTGATTTCGGCGCTGGCGCAACCACAAGACAGTCTGCCGTTGCTGTCGTCGATCGACGAACCCGAACTGGGGTTGCATCCGGCGGGGCTGGGCGTGTTGTGCGGCTTGATATCAAGCGTCGCCGCCCGACGACAGGTCATCGTCTCCACCCAATCGCCGGTGGTTCTCGACCACTTTGAACCGGAACAGGTGATCGTCGTCGAACGCCGTGAAGCGGCGTCGCATTTCCAGCGGCTTGATCCGGCGGCGTTGGCCGGATGGTTGGAGGACTACAGCCTGTCAGAGCTGTATGACAAAAACGTTCTCGGGGGGCGACCCTAATGCTGCTCTTCATTGTTGTTGAAGGACAAACCGAAGAGAAGTTCGTAAAGCAGATGCTGGCGCCCCATCTATATCGAATGACGCAGCCGGGTTGTCTCGATATTCGGACTATGATCGTCACGACCAGTCGGGACGCCTTGGGACTAAAACGTCGGGGTGGGGGAAACTGGGGGAAATGGCTGAGCGACCTAAAACGTTTGATTGATAAACCGCAGGGGCGTTTCACCACCATGTTCGATCTCTACGGCTTGCCGCGCGACTTTCCCCGAGTGGCGGAAAGCTTCGGCGACTCAGACACCGTCCGTCGTGTGGAGATGTTGGAACAAGCCATGGCCGATGCGGTCGGTGATAGGCGTTTCATCCCCTATATTCAGCGGCACGAATTCGAGGCGTTGGTTCTCGCCGCCCTTGATCCGTTGGAGTTGTTGCTGGAAGGCGACGACCTCGCCGGTTTGCGGCGCTTACAAGAAGATATTGCAGGCGCCGCCCCGGAAGACGTCAACGACGGGCCGGAAACGGCTCCGTCAAAGCGATTGGAACGCTTCATTCCGAGCTATCAAAAAACTCTGTACGGACCTTTGGCGCTGGAAGGCGCCGGAATGGCTGTTCTTCGCGCCGCCTGTCCGCGTTTCGACACATGGATAAAGACGTTGGAGAAGGTTGTCGCCGACGCGAACTCCGCCGCGTCGGCGCTTCAACCGGAGCCTTAAAACTTACCCCTCCGCCCGCACCAGCGCGTGGCGCTTCTTGCCGGCGGTGAGCTTGGCGGCGCCGTCGTTGGTCAGGTCGGCGGCGGTCACCGTAGCACCCTCGTCCGTCACTTTGGCGTCGTTCAACTGAATGCCGCCGCCCTTAATCAGCCGGCGCGCCTCGCCCTTCGACGCCGCCAAACCGGCCGACACCAGCAACTCCACCACCGCGACGCCGGCCGCCGCCTGATCCGCCGTCACCGCCACCGTCGGCAGACCTTCCGCCGCCTGACCCTGCTCAAACGTGCGTTGGGCGGTCTCCGCCGCCGCGTGGGCGGCTTCGGCGCCATGCGCCAGCTTGGTCACTTCATCAGCCAAAATCTTTTTGGCGGCGTTGATCTCGGCGCCTTGCAGCGCCTCCAGCCGGCGAATCTCATCCATCGGCAGTTCGGTGTAGAGCTTGAGGAATCGGCCGACGTCGGCATCCTCGGCGTTGCGCCAGTACTGCCAGAAGTCGTAGGGGCCCATCTTATCGGCGGTCATCCACACCGCGCCCGCCGCGGTCTTGCCCATCTTGGCGCCCGACGAGGTGGTCAGCAGCGGCGTGGTCAGGCCGAACAGCTCGGCCGCCATGCGGCGGCGGCCCAGCTCAACGCCGTTAACGATGTTGCCCCACTGGTCAGAACCGCCCATCTGCAATATGCATTTACGGTCCCGGAACAATTCGGTGAAGTCGTACGCCTGGAGAATCATGTAGTTGAATTCCAGGAAGGTCAGCGGTTGCTCGCGCTCCAGCCGCAGCTTCACCGAATCGAAGGTCATCATGCGGTTGATGGTGAAGTGCGGGCCGATGGCGCGCAGCACCTCGATGTAGCCCAGCCGATCCAGCCATTCGGCGTTGTCCACCATCACGGCGTCTGTCGTTCCGGCGCCGAAATCAAGGTAGCGGGAAAAGATCCGTTGAATGCCCGTCTTGTTGGCGGCGATCTGCTCGTCGGTGAGGAGGCGGCGCGCTTCGTCCTTGCCGGACGGGTCGCCGATCTTGGTGGTGCCGCCGCCCATCAGCACGATGGGCTGGTGACCGGTCTTTTGCAGCCAGCGCAGCATCATGATCGGCAGCAGGCTGCCGACGTGCAGGCTGTCGGCGGTGCAGTCGAAGCCGATATAAGCGGAAATCGGGCCGGCGGCCAGCCGGGCGTCCAGCCCCTCCAGGTCGGTGCATTGGTGGATGAAGCCGCGTTCGCTCAGCGTGCGCAGGAAATCCGATTTCAACGTGGTCATGGCTCTGGCGTCCAGATGTCTTAAGCGCGATTAAAGGGCGGTGATAACACGGCTTCCGCGCCCGGCGAAGAGGGCGGAGGGGAGCCATGCGAGATTCTTTGCGCCCCTATGACGGAAAGGCTTGCAGGCGGACGCAAGAAGGGCGATGTGTATGGCGTCCCGAGATTCGTTCGGGCGGCCCGGCTGCGATCCGCCGGGTGTGTTACTTGTCGTTGGAGTTGTCGTTACCTCATGCGCAGCAGCAGTCAACCGCCGCGGAACAACACGTTCCGCCAGCCCACCATGGTTGGTTCCGAAGTCGAAGTCACCGTGAAGTGGTTCGATCCCAATCGTGGCTTTGGCTTTGTGAAGCCCGCCGACGGTTCGTCGGACGCGCTTTTGCCGGGCTCCGTCGTCCAGTTTTCGAACATTGACAGCCTGCCTGAGGGTTCGACCCTGGTGGTTGATTTGGTGGAAGGGCGCAAGGGCGCCCAGGTTTCCACCATTCATTCGGTCGACGTGTCGACCGCCC
>CALGOL010000056.1 GCA_937960755.1 uncultured Azospirillum sp. | reverse complement strand
CCAACATCGCCCCGCGGGTTGAAGCGCATGTGGCGGAAAAGCTGGGGCTGGCGGTGGAGCCGCATTCCACTCAGGTGATCCCGCGCGACCGCCACGCCATGTTCTTCGCCGTGCTGGGCGTCGTCGCCTCGTCGGTGGAGAACCTGGCGACCGAAGTCCGCCATCTTCAGCGCACCGAAGTGCGGGAAGCGGAAGAATACTTCCACCCCGGACAGAAGGGCTCGTCGGCGATGCCGCACAAGCGCAACCCTGTCTTGTCGGAGAACCTGACCGGCCTCGCCCGCATCGTGCGCGGCTATGTCACCCCGGCGTTGGAGAACGTGGCGCTGTGGCACGAACGCGACATCTCCCACTCGTCGGTGGAACGGATGATCGGCCCCGACGCCACCGTGACGCTGGATTTCGCGCTAATGCGCTTGACCGGCATGGTGGAAAAGCTGGTGGTCTACGGCGACCGGATGCAAAAGAACGTCGATGACCTGGGCGGGCTGGTGTTCTCGCAACGGGTGCTGCTGGCGTTGACCCAGGCCGGCATGAGCCGCGAGGACGCCTATAAGACCGTGCAGCGCCACGCCATGGCGACCTGGATGGAGGGCGGAAGCTTCCTGGATCGGCTCAACGGCGACGCCGCGGTGGCGAAATGCATTCCGGCGGACGATGTCGCGGCGCTGTTCGACATGGGCTACCACACCAAGCATGTCGACACCATCTTCGCCAGGGTGTTCGGCGAAGGTTGATCCGGCGCGCGACGCCCTCAAACACTTAACGCTGGGGAAAGATGGCGGAAGCACTCGACGAAAAGCCGCCGGAATCGGCGCCGGACGCCTCGCCTGAAAAAACGGACGAGGCGTCGGCCGCGCCGATGCGCGACACTCATTTCGATTTCGAACACAAAGTGTTTGCGATATCGGGCGCGTTTTTTTCCGTCGATGCGGGCGAAAAAAAGCCGGTGCTCAATATTACTTTGGGGGATTTGAAGGCGTCGCTGACCTTCACCACCTTGCGCGAGTCCTTTGGGCTGGCGGAAGACAGCCACGACGTCAAGTTGCTCGACGTGGTGGCGAAAGGGTTGAAGTTCGTCAAGATCATCATGCCGGGCGAACAAATCCCCGGCGAATTGCTGGACGGCCGCGCGTCATGGGCGGTGGACGACCGCCATCGTTTGATCGCCCGCGGGCGCATCACCGTTCAGCTTGTCTCGTGGGTCACCGGCAATGAGATGATCGTCGTCGAGGCGTCGGAGCTGGAGCAGATCGTCGAAGATCCCGGCACCAAGGAACGGCTTAAAATGGCGTTCCAGGAGATCGCCAAAAAGCTGGGGATCACCGAAAACGCCGAAGACACCATCACCAACATGGTGGGCAGTCTGGCGCAGGAGTTGTCCTATATCGAAGCCTTGCGCGACCGCTTTCTGCATATCCGCGCGCTGTCGGCCAATCTCGCCAAGGCGGCGCAGATTTACCGCACCGACCGCGGGCTGGTGTCGGAAATATCCCGCATGCAAGGTCTGCTGAAGAAGCCGCTGGCGGGATATGATTCAATCTTTGAGCAAGCCGACGCCCAGACCGGCGAGATCGTCGGCGCGTTGAAGTCGTTTGACACCACGGTGCATTTTATCCGCAAAATTCGCGATGATTTGCGCGCCCGCCTGCTGGATTGGGAAGATTTGCTGCGCGCCTGGGAGGAAACTCCAGTAGAGAAGTCGCAAAAGCTGGAGCAGATGCTGAAGCAGACTTACCGCTTCCTCGCCACCAACTTCATTGAAACCAAGGTGTGGGAGCGGAAGTAGCGGCGTGGGCGTAACGGGCGGCGCTGCGGCGAAAGGTTCCGCATCCGGCTGTTGACCTTGGCTTGCGCCAGCGCGTAAAATCCGCGACTGATAGTCCTTCTCAATAAGTTGCGCGCCTGTCGGCGTGCGGCGTCAGTCGGGGATCAATGGATGAGCGCTGTGAAGGTCGCGTCCCGCCTGCCGGGGCGTTTGCGCTTGCGCGGCGACGCTTTGCGCCGGCCGCGCCGTAACCAGGAATTGCGGGCGCAGATCGCCGCTTGGGAGGGCGTGACGGCGGCCGAAGGCAACCCTGCCACCGGCGGCCTGCTGCTGCGCTATGACCCGGCCCGCCTTGACCCGGCTGAACTGGAAGCCCGCGCGTTGGCGCTGATTGATCCGCCGCCGCCGGCCCCTCCTCAGGCGCCGCCGGCTCATGTAGCGACGCCCCCGCACCACTATGGCGCTCACAGCCACCCGCACCGCTTTCCGGTTAAGCGGCCCGCCGCCGCCAAGTCCGGGACCAATCCGGGAGCCAATCCGCGGGCGACGGCGCGGCACCTGACCAATATCGCCATGCTGGCGACCATGGCGGGCTCGCTGGCCGCACTCGCCTGGGGCAAAAAGCTGCACGCGCTGATCGGCATGGCGCATGTCGGCTTTCTGGCGCTGCACCTCCTCGACCATCGCCGCAAACTCATCCGTGATCTGACGCCGTGACCATCGCCCCCGCCCTTGATCCCGCCGCCATGCGCCGGCTGACGTCGCTGCTGCGCATCGCCCACCATATTCCTGGCCGGGTGCGACTGAAACTTAATGTCGCAGCGGTCGGAGAGATGACGGAAATCATTGCTGTAGCAAAGAATTTTGGGCGAAGCTTTGAAAACGCGCCCGGCATCCGTTCGGTTAGCGTCAATCCGGCGGCGCTGTCATGCGTCGTCGAGTACGATCCTGGCCGCATTCCGCCCGCCGAGTGGGAAGCCTTGGTCAAAGGCGCGCCGTCGATGGTGGCCGCGCTTTTGGCCGGCGCGGCGGCCTGACCTATTATTTGCATAAGGAGACGCCAACATGCTGCCGGTTCTAACTTTCGCCGCCGGGCTGATCGTCGGCGCGGCCGGGTATCGGGCGTTGAAGAAGTCGAAATCCAGCGTCAACCTGCGCGCCGCCGGCGACGCCGCTCGCGACGGGCTGGGCAAAGCGCAATCCGGTTTGCGTCAGGCCGCGGTCTCGGGCTTGAGCGCGGTCGAGCGCTCGTCGGCTAATCTGCGGGTTAAGCTGGAGACGGTTCCAGTCGAAGCGGAGGAACCGGCGGACGAGCCGGTTTCCGCCGCCGCCGCCGCCCCTCAAGCCGCCCCT
>CALGOL010000055.1 GCA_937960755.1 uncultured Azospirillum sp. | reverse complement strand
CAATTCGGATAAGTATCTGAAAAGACTGGATACCGGCCTTCGCCGGTATGACGATGAAGGGTTGAAAACCGGGCCAAAGCGCAAGATGTGTGAATCCGATAGCCACAGGGGGGAGAGGGGTATTTTCGTGTCTACGATCACCCAGTACGGCCCCGCCCCCCGGCAAAGATCACGCCGAGCGCTTTTCGCCCCGCAAGTAGGCGGCGAAGGCGCCGTCTTCGTGGCGGATATGGTTGCCCAGCCAGGTAGACACGTAGTCGAAGAAGTTGCTTGAAGCGTCGGCGCGTCCGGCCTCCAGCGCCGCCTTCAGACCGGCGAAGCGGTCGAGGAATTGGGCGTGGTGGCGACGGTGCTCGTCCAGCCCCGGATAGCTGCGACGCGACATTTCGCCTTCCTCTTCGCTGAAATGCTCACGTATTGACCGATCCAGCGCCGCCAAAGCAACCGTGGCCGCCTCGTCGCCTTCGCCCGCCATCATGGCTTGATAGAAGCGGTTGACCATATCGAACATCTCGCGATGGTGCCGATCGATGCCGCCCAGGCCCATTTCCAGCCGGCTGTCCCAGACCAGCAGCTTCATGTCTTTCTTGTCGGCGCGCACCTGCGCCAGGAAGCGGGCGACTTCTTCGCGCAAGTATTCGGCCTGTTTCGACAAGTCGGAGGACGAGCTGCTGATCTGCGTCGCCGCGGCGCCGGTGTCGCGGGCCGCATGCTCCACCGCGACGATGTTCGACGACACGTCGTTGGTGCCGACCGCCGCCTGTTCGACGTTGCGGGCGATTTCCGACGTGGCGGCGCTTTGTTCTTGCACGGCGGCGGCCACCGACGAGCCGATGTCCCCCATTTCGCCGATCACCCGGCTGATGCTGTCGATCGCCTGCACGGCGTGATTGGTGCCGTCCTGCACCGCTTGGATTTGCGCGGCGATTTCATCGGTGGCTTTGGCGGTCTGGCTGGCGAGGCCCTTGACTTCCGAAGCCACCACGGCGAAGCCCTTGCCGGCTTCGCCCGCGCGGGCCGCTTCAATGGTGGCGTTGAGCGCCAGCAGGTTGGTTTGGCTGGCGATAGCGTTGATAAGATTGACGATTTCGCCGATTTTGCTGACGTTGTCCGACAGCGCCCGAATGTGTGAGGTGGTGGACCCCGCTTCGTCACGGGCGCGGGTCGCCACGGCTTGCGAACGCTCCATCTGACGGGAAATCTCGCTGATCGACGCCGCCAGCTCTTCCGTCGCCGACGCCACGGTCTGCACGTTGCTGGACGCTTCTTGCGCGGAGGAGGCCACGACGGTCGCCTGATGGCTGGTGTGATCGGCGGTGGCCGCCATTTGGCCGGCGGCGGCTTGCAGTTCCGTCGCGGCGGAAGTCACGGTCTGCACCACCTTGCCGACGCTGGACTCGAAGGTGTCGGCCAGCTTGCGCAGCGCCGCTTGACGGTCGGCCTCGGCTTTGCGTTTTTGCTCTTCCTGCGCCGCTTCCAGCTCTTTGACCTTCAGGAGCTGGTCTTTGAAATGCGCCACCGACTTGGCCATTTCGCCCAACTCGTCGCCGCGATTGGCGAAGGGAACCTGCACCGTCAACTCGTTGCGGGTCAGCGCCTGCATCACCCCGGTCATCGCTTTGACCGGAAGAGCGACGCTGCGGGTGGTGATGAAGGCGATCAAGCCGCCGAGCAGTGCAGCGAGGATCATGCCGCCGATAATCAGGCGCTCGACTTCAGCGTTCACGGCGCCGGCGTTGACCATGAAGGATTCCGCTTTATCGCTGGCGAAGCTGATGAGCTTGTTCAGCCGCAGACGGGCGTCGTCGACCTGCGCCGCGCCGCGTTCGCGGGTGATGGCCCCGGCTTCGGCCTGCTTGCCGTCACGGGTCAAACGAATGACCTCCTCGCGTATCGGCTTCCAGTCGTTGAAGGCCTTGTGCGCAGCGGCCACGTCAGCTTTGTCGCCGAGAAAGCGTTCCCGCACCATGCTGAAATGCTCTTGAACGCGCTTTTCCCGCATGTCGACGTCGGCGACCGCCTTATCGATATCGGCCGGCGTTTTGGACAGCGCCACGTCTTTCATCGAGCGATGCATGGCGAAGATTTCAGCGCGGATGTTCGCCAGATTGACCGACACCGTGTAAGGATGGCGATGAAGCTTCACCGTCAAATCAGCCAAGCGTTGCGCGCCGTTGTCCGCAATGAGGCCCAAAGCGATCGTCAGCGCGACAATCAACCCGAATCCGGCGGCGAGTCGCGCGCCGATGCGAAAGTTGGCAAGCATTAGGGCTCTCCTCAACGATCGTTTTTGAGTGATTTTAGTTTTAACCCGCTGGGTGCGGCGTGCTCACTGAGTGAGAAGCGTATTATTGCGGACGTAAATATGAAGCATTGGTTTACAAGAAATTTTGTCGCAGCGGCGGTTATCGGATTTAATTAATAGCGTAGTATGACATGTGGTCTTTAGGGTGATGGGGAAAACTTCAAAGCGTTTTTATGTATGTTTTAATGGTCATTTTATTTCTCGCCATAGCTTCCAATGCGTCAACATCGCCGCGCACCAACAGCGGGACAGCGGCGGCGAGCCCGTCGTCCGGCCAATTCCACCAAGTCAGACTTAGCAAGCGTTCAATCGTCGCGTCGTCGAAGCGCCGCTTGACCAGCCGCGCCGGATTGCCGACGACGACGCCATAGGGCGGCACGTCGCGGCTGACGACGGCGCGGGCCCCGATGATCGCGCCGTGACCGATTTTCACCCCCGGCATCACCACGGATTCATAG
>CALGOL010000054.1 GCA_937960755.1 uncultured Azospirillum sp. | reverse complement strand
GCGGGCGCCGGCGCCGACACCCTGCCGGGGGCGAAGTGGCTGTTCTTGCCCATGCGCACCGGTCGCGGCCCGGTGGGGGTGGTCGGCATCGACACCGGCGCCGCCGGAACCTTGCTCACCCCCGATCAACGCCGGCTGCTGGACGCGCTGATTGACCAGGCGGCGTTGGCCATTGAACGGGTGACTTTGGCCGAAGACGTCGACCGCGCTCGGCTGGTGGCGGAAACCGAACGGCTGCGCTCGGCGCTGCTGACTTCCATCTCCCATGACCTGCGCACCCCGCTGGCGTCTATTCTCGGCTCCGCCACCAGCCTTAAACGTTATGGCGCGCTGCTCGACGAGGCGGCGCGAAGCGACCTCGCCGCCAACATTCAGGAGGAGGCGGAACGGCTCAACCGCTTCATCGCCAATCTGCTGGATATGACCCGGCTGGAATCCGGCGCCGTCCTGCCGAACACCGGCCCGGTTGATCTGGCCGAAGTGGTGGGCAGCACGCTGGAGCGCGCCGGCAAAATCCTCGGAGCGCATCGGGTGGATGTCGACCTCGCCGCTGATCTGCCGATGCTCGACGTCGACGCCGTGCTGTTCGAACAAGCGCTGTTCAACCTGCTGGACAACGCCGCCAAATACGCGCCGGTCGGGTCGCTGATCCGCATCGAGGCTTGCCGTGAGACCGGCTCCGGCGCTGGTCGAGTTCGCATTCGGGTGCTGGACGAAGGCGACGGCGTGCCGTCCGACGACGTGGAGAAAATCTTCGATAAATTTTATCGGGTGCAGGCGCAGGACCGTCAGCGCGCCGGGACCGGGCTCGGCCTGGCCATCTGCCGCGGCTTCATTGAAGCCTTGGGCGGCTCCGTCGTCGCCGGCAACCGCAGCGACCGCCCCGGCGCCGTTTTCACCGTGACCGTGCCCGCAGCCGCCGAACCGCCCCGCCTGGAAGAGGATGTCGCACCATGAAATCAGACGCTGCGCCTTTGAAGGTGCTGGTGGTGGACGATGAACCGCCGATCCGCCGTTTTCTGCGCGCCAGCTTGGCGGTGAACGGCTATGACGTGATTGAGGCGAAGAACGGCGCCGAGGGGCTGGACGAAATGCGCCGCAATGCTCCCGATCTGCTGGTGCTTGATTTGGGGTTGCCCGATATCGACGGGTTGGAGGTCATTCGGCGGCTGCGCCACGGCGGCGACGTCAGGCCGATCATCGTGCTGTCCAGCCGGGACGACGAAGCCGGCAAAGTGGAGGCGCTTGACCTGGGGGCCGACGATTACGTCACCAAGCCGTTCGGCGTGGATGAACTGCTGGCCCGCATCCGCACCGCGATGCGGCACAAGCTGCAACAAAAAGGGGAGCGTCCGGTCTTTCGCAGCGGCGAGTTGTCGGTCGATCTGGTCCGCCGACTGGTGACGACAGGAGGAAACGAAGTCAAGCTATCGCCCCGTGAATACGATCTGCTGCGACTGATGGTCGCCCATGCCGGCAAAGTGTTGACCCATAAGTTCATTTTGAAGGAGGTGTGGGGCGGCGAGACCGACATTCAGTATCTGCGCATCTATATCCGCCAATTGCGCCAGAAGATCGAACCGGACCCGGAACGTCCGCAGCATATTCTCACCGAAACCGGCGTCGGTTATCGCCTGCGCACATCGGATTGAACGGACTGAACGGCTTGGGCCTGACCATGAACATCGCCGACCTGATTTCCCCTGACCGCGTCTTCATCGGCTTGAAAGCGGCGGACAAGTCCCGATTGCTGGCCGAGTTGTCCCGCCGAGCGGCGAGCGCCGCCGGACTGCCGCCGCAAGACATTCAACGGGCGCTGGAGGAACGCGAGGCTTTGGGATCGACCGGCGTCGGCGCCGGGGTGGCGATACCCCACGCCCGCTTTCGCGGCATCGACCGTTTTATCGGATTGTTCGCCCGTTTGGAGCGTCGGCTGGATTTCAACGCGGTGGATGACCAGCCGGTGGATTTGGTTTTTCTGCTGCTGGCTCCGGGCGACGCCGCAGGCGAGCATCTGAAAGCGCTGGCTTGCGTGTCGCGTCGCCTGCGGGCGCCCGAAGGAGCCGCTGGTTTGCGCCGCGCGGCGGACGCGGCGGAGCTCTACGCCGCGTTGGTCGGCGATCTCGCCAGCGCGCCGCGCACGCCGTAGCGCGAGGAACGCGAACTGTGATCCGGTCGTGAAGCGAATGCCGCTGGCGCAAGGGGGGGGGGCGGTATAGGGGGGCGGTATAACAATCTATTTGATCTGCCGCTTTTCCAATTTGCGGGCGAGGGTGCGGCGATGGATGCCGAGCCGGCGGGCTGCTTCGGAAATATTGAACTCGGTGGCCACCAGCATTTCGTGGATGCGCTCCCACTCCAGGCTCTTTAGCGAGGTGGCCCGCCCGCCCAGCGGGGCGGAAGCGTCGCCGTCCACCCGCTCGAACGCCTTTTCGATATCGTCGGCGTTGGCCGGCTTGGGCAGATAATGGCAGGCCCCCAGCTTGATCGCCTCCACCGCGGTGGCGATGCTGGCGAAGCCGGTTAGCACCACGATCCGCATCTCCGGGTTGAAGGCGTGCAGCGCCTTGACGCACTCCAAGCCCGACTCCCCCGCCAATTTCAAATCGACGACGGCGAAGCGCGGCGGGAAGGTCGGCAAGAGCGCGCGCATGCACTCCAGCCCGTCGCAATGGGCGACTGACCTTGCCCCCGTGCGGCGCCTCCCATAGCCGGCTAAAATCGGCGCAGGAATG
>CALGOL010000053.1 GCA_937960755.1 uncultured Azospirillum sp. | reverse complement strand
CGCCGGGGTTGGGACCGGCCGGCGCGCCTTCCGCCAACACCCGGCCGCGGCCGATGATGATGGCGCGGTCGCACGCCGCCTCCACCTCCTCCAAGATGTGGGTGGAGATGATGATCGCCTTGTCGGCGGAAAGCGCCCGGATCAGCGCCCGCACCTGATGCTTCTGGTTGGGGTCGAGCCCGTCGGTGGGCTCGTCCAAGATCAGCACTTCGGGATCGTGCAGGATGGCTTGCGCCAGCCCGACCCGCCGCTTGAAGCCCTTCGACAGCGTTTCCACGGGCTGGTTGAGCACGTCTTGCAACTGCGTGCGCTCCACCGCCAGGGCGATTTTCCCCCGCCGCTCGGCCTTGGACAGCCCGCGCGCCTGAGCGCAGAAATCCAGAAAACCCGCCGGCGTCATGTCGGGATAGGTCGGCGCCCCTTCGGGCAGATAGCCCAGCCGCGCCTTGACGGCGCGCGGCGCTTCCCGCACGTCGATCCCGCAGACCCGCGCCGTTCCCGAAGTCGGTTCGAGAAAGCCGGTTATCATTTTCATGGTGGTGGATTTGCCGGCGCCGTTGGGGCCTAAAAAGCCCAGCACGGTCCCCTTCTCCACTGCGAAACTAACGCCGTCCACGGCGACGAAGTCGCCGAAGCGTTTGACCAGACGGTCGATTTCGATCATGGCCATGGCCGCCTTGTCGAACCCCCTTTTCCGGTTAAGGTCAAATGTTTGGCAAGCGCTTAGATAAGGCGGCGACGCCGGGCTTTTCCAGACCCCCGCCGATAGGCTATAGACTAAAACGATGAAGACGCCTCCGCTTTTAGACGATTTCCTGTTCGCTTCCCCCGGCCGGGCTTTAGCGCTGCTGGCCGCCGGGTCGGCGGGCGTGCTCGCCGCCGCCTTTTTTTTCCAACATGTGCTGGGCTACCAGCCGTGCATCTTGTGCATTTATCAGCGCTGGCCCTACGCCGCCGTCATCGCGCTGGCGCTGGCCTCCCTCGCTTTGCCGCCGCGCTGGCGCTTAGGCGGCTTCGATGCGCTGCTGGCGGTGTGCGGTTTGGCCTTGCTCGCCAACGCCGGCATTGCGACCTATCATGTCGGGGTTGAGCAGCATTGGTGGGCCGGCACGGCGGCTTGCGGCGGCGGCGGAACCGCTGCTGACAGCCTTGACGCCTTGCGCGCCCAGATCATGGCCGCCCCGGTGGTGCGCTGCGACGAGCCGGCGTGGACGCTGTTCGGCGTGTCGATGGCGGGCTATAATATCGTCTTGGCCGCGGCGATGGCGGGTTACGCTTTTCTCGCCGCCAGAAAAACCTATCTGAAGCGCTGACACCGACAGGAGACGCGGCGATGACGTCTGAAGCGAAGACCGCCCGCAAGTCCAACACCGGCGCCCTGCCCGGCGACCCGACGCCGAAGGAGCGGCTGGCGCGCATCGCCCGCGTCGACCACGCCGGGGAATACGGCGCCAAGCGGATTTACGAAGGCCAGCTCGCGGTGCTGGGCCGCGGCCGCCACGGCGACACCCTGCGCCACATGGCGCAGCAGGAATTGGAACATCTGCGCTATTTTGAAGGGCAGTTGAAGACCCGTCAGGTGCGGCCGACCGTGCTGCAACCCTTCTGGCATGTCGCCGGCTGGGCGCTGGGCGCCGGCACCGCTCTGCTGGGCGAACGCGCCGCCATGGCCTGCACGGTGGCGGTGGAGGAGGTCATTGACGGCCACTACGCCGAGCAATTGACCCATCTGGGGGCCGAAGAAGCGCCCTTGGCCGAAACCATCGCGCGTTTTCAGGCGGAAGAAGTCGAGCACCGCGACATTGGTCTGGCCAACGGGGCGGAACAGGCCCCGGCCTATCCGGCGCTGCTGGGCGCGATCAAGGCCGGCACCCGCGCCGCCATCTGGGTGGCGGAGCGGGTTTAAGCAAACACCCCTCTCCCGTCCCGCCACCCGATTGGCGCATCTTTTTCCTCGTCACCCCGGCGCAGGCCGGGGTCCAGGGCAATTCGAGCACATTCCTGAAACGCTCTGGATTCCGGCCTTCGCCGGAATGACGGAAAAGGCCAAGATGCTGAGAGGCTAACGCTTCCCGCCCAAAACCTTACTGCCCCAAAAACTCCAGCGTCAGCGGGGCGGGATCGACCACGCGGGCGCCGTCGGGGGTGATTTCCAACACCGCCAAGCCGCGACGCGGCGCGCCGTCGCCTTGCAGGCGCAGCGGCCCGTCCGCGCCGTTGTAGTCGAACGACGTCAAAGCCGCCCGATCCAACGGCTTGCCCAACGTCGCGCCGCGACGGGCGACGGTGGCGGCCAAAGCGGCGGCGTCGTAAGCCAGCGTGGCGATGCGATGGGGTTTTTCGCCGAACAGCGCTTTGTAGCGGCTTTCAAAATCCGCCCGCGCCGCCGGGTCGGGCGCGGCGAAGCGCCCGCCGACCAACGCCGGCTCGCTCCCCAAGCCGGGCTCGTCCCACAGGCCGGCGCCCAAAAGCTGGGTTTGCTGCAAGCCGGCTTCGCGCACCGCCCGCGCCATCGCCTGAGCCGGCTGACCGCCGTCGGCGATGAAGGCCGCTTGGGGCGGCGGGGCTAATTGCGCCAAAGCCTGGGCTGGAACCGACAAATCGGTCAGGTTGGGGTCGTAGCGCTCCACCCGGACGATCTGCGCGCCGTAACGGCCGGCGGATTCCTGCGCCGCCGCCGTCGCCACGTCGCCATAGGGGTTGCGCGGCGCCAGCACCGCCAAACGCGCGGCGCC
>CALGOL010000052.1 GCA_937960755.1 uncultured Azospirillum sp. | reverse complement strand
GGTGACCGCATCGCTTCCGCGCGCCGCGCCCAGACAAACCGCGGCGACGGCCGGCGTCACGGCGGCCGTCCCTAGGGTAAGGGCAAGCGCCAGCAGACAAGCGGCTTTCGCCTGCGGCTTGCGGGTGCTGATGGTTTTGGCGCGGGCGATTGTGGCTTTGGCGCGGGCGAGTACGGCTTTGGCGCGGGCGCCGGGGGGCGGTGGGGTCATGGGCGCATCCTCCTCCCCCGCTCCTCATCAAATCGCGTGCCGCGCCGTTATTCCATTTTATTTCAGATGGTTAGACAAGTTCATCGGCAGGCTTTGCCGGTTTGGCGGCGGGCAGCTTTTGCCCAGGCGGAAAACCTCGCCCCCCTTATCCCGCCCGCTTGGCCGCTTGGCCGCTGGCGTAACCGCGGCGGGGCCGTTATGCTCGCGCGCCTCAGCACCGACCAAAGCCGGATTTGTCCCCATGCCGATCACCGCCGAACAGCGCGCCGAAATCGACGCCGCGCGCGCCGTCAGCCGCCCCACACTGCGCGCCACCGTCCCGGCGCTGGAGGAAATCCTCTATCAGCCCATCGAAGTGCTGGATCACGGCTTCGTTCGGGTGGTGGATTACATGGGCGACGACGCCGCGGTGGTGCAGGCCGCCCGCGTGTCCTACGGCAAGGGCACCAAGAAGGTGACCGAAGACGCCGGGCTGATCCGCTATTTGATGCGACACCGCCACTCGACGCCGTTTGAGATGTGCGAGATCAAGCTGCACGTCAAACTGCCGATATTCGTCGCCCGGCAGTGGATTCGCCACCGCACCGCCAACGTCAACGAATACTCGGCGCGCTATTCCCTGCTCGACCGCGAGTTCTACATCCCGGCGCCGGAACATCTGGGGGCGCAAGCCGTCACCAACCGCCAGGGCCGCGGCGAGCTTTTGACCGGCGACGAGGCGGCGGCGGTGCTGGACATGCTGCGCCGCGACTCCGAAAACGCCTTCAACGACTATGAAATCCTGCTCAATCAGCGGGAGGACGGCTCGATCATCGATGAAAGCCGTCAAGGGCTGGCGCGCGAATTGGCGCGGATGAACCTGAGCCTGAACTATTATACGCAGTGGTACTGGAAGGTCGATCTGCACAACCTGCTGCATTTCCTGTCGCTGCGGGCTGAAGCCCACGCCCAGTATGAAATCCGGGTTTACGCCGAAGCCATGCTTGACGTCGTCAAGCGCTGGGTGCCGGCGGTTTACGACGCCTTCGTCGATTATCGCCTGGGGGGCGCCCATCTGTCGGCCAAGGGGCTGGACGCGGTGCGCCGCCTGCTGGCGGGCGAAAACGTCACGGCGGAAAACAGCGGGCTTTCCAAGCGCGAATGGCGCGAGCTGATGGAATCCCTCGGCCGCCCGGCGGAATAACACCAGCGACCCGGTCAACCCCGTGCGGCGCTGAACGTCGCCGTCTTCGCAGAAAATGACCGAAAGGTCATCTTATACCGCCCCGCCGGATGACTGACCCTTGGGGTCAGTCCGGCGAAGGCGGTGACGCTCAATCGCCGCGCC
>CALGOL010000051.1 GCA_937960755.1 uncultured Azospirillum sp. | reverse complement strand
CGCCGCCGGACGGGCTCTATTTTATCGAGTCGCGCTACTAAACAGGATCACACCCCGGCGGTGGCGATGGCGTCGCGCACGCTGATGCCCTTACGCAGGATGTTGTCCACCGCGCGGCCCTGCACCATTCGGATGCCGGCGTTCTTGGCGTAAACCAAGCTCGAAATGGTGTCGCACCGCGCCAGGATGAACTGGCAACGATCCTGTTCGGCGATGCGGTCCTTGAAGTACTGTTCAAACTTCGGGTCCATCTCCAACATGTCGTTGGACCAGAAGATCTTGGCGTAGTCGGCGTTAAGGTATTCAAGGTCGAAGTTGGTGACCCAGAACGGGTTGAGCCCGTCCACCGCGATGCGGTATTTGCGGTCTTGGGCGAAATCGACCACTTCGTTGAACAGCGACAGGTTTTCGATCAAATCGCCCTTGGAGATTTCCAGCACCACTTGACCGCGGAAGTCTATCGGTAAGCGTTCGTCAAACTTAACGAAGCCGGTGGAAATCACCGTGGAAAGGTTAATGTTGATGCCGATGCGCCGGCCGCGCATGAAAGACAGGCCGTGGTTCAGCGCCCGCAACACTGACTGGTCAAGGTTGGCGGTGAAGTAGTTGAATAGCCATTTATTGGCGGTGATGTCGAAATTGGGGCACAAGCGTTCCTGCAACAGCTTGATGGAGATGTAGAGTTCAAAATACTCCATCTCCTCTTCCGTCGGGATGCCGGGGGTCAGATTGGCGATGCCTTGATTGAACAGAAACGGCGACAGATCGAACATCTGCATCTGCCGTTCCAGCTTCGCCATTTCTTCCAGCGTGATCGGCGGCTTGGTCTCGCCCGTCGCCTGCCCGGAGGTGATGGCTTGCAGCTCTTCGACGAAGCGGATGACGTTGATGAAGTTCAACGTCAGTTCCATAATCGAATAGAGCGAATATTCCTTGTAAGGATTAGCGCCAGTTAACGTCGTTTTCGCCAAAAAGACTTGTTCAACTTTCTGACAGATGTCGGTGACGCCAGAAAGTTTAAGGCCTTTATACAGAACGATGACGTCGCCGTTCGACAAGTTGAACGACTGAAGGTACGACGCCTTGGTCGCCAATTCCTGCACGATGGTGCGCACGACGGTTTGGCTCGCCGGATCCTTGTCTTTCAGCAACGACAAATGCATGTGGATAAGCCGCATGCCGGCCAACTCGCCCTTGGCCGAACGCAGCAGATTCAACAGTTTGTCGTTGTCGTATTCGGGCCGCTGATCCTTCGCGGCGGCGACAGCCGCCTGCTTCTCGGAAGACGAAAGTCTCACCCGATCCCGCGTCGGCGGTGGTCTGCCGCGAAAAGAACTCATATGCCGCGTCTCCCAACCTCGACGGCGCATCCAAACGGTTTTCGGACCCTCTGTCCGTATACCGCCGATTGCATCGCCGCGTGCGTTCAGAAGGGGCGTAACAACCCCTCCAACACGATGTTAACCCTATCGTCGTTTAAAAATTAATTAAATAATTGGTTAACAATTCACTAACAAAGGATTTTTGATCTGAAATCCCCATTGTTGCCTTGTAATATTCTATACCGCTGACGACTATTCCTTGCTCTGAACAATCGTCGGCACGGCGATGACTCGGCGTCCGACAATGGCGAGCGCCATGCGGCCATGCTTTAATCCCAAGGCTTTTTCGCCAAACACCTCGCGTCGCCAACCGTGCAGCGCCGGGACGTCGGCGAGGTCGTTCGCGGCGATGGCCTCCAGGTCGGAAGCGGAGGCGATAAGTTTTGGCGCGACGTTTTCTTCCTCGCACACCATGCGCAACAGCACGCGCAGCAACTCGACAATCGGCCCGAGTCCCGGCGGATTTTCCTCCCGCGGCTCGAGCGTCGGCAGCTCCAATTCGGGCTTGGCGAGGCCGCGGGCGACGGCCGCCAGCACGTCGGCGCCCTGG
>CALGOL010000050.1 GCA_937960755.1 uncultured Azospirillum sp. | reverse complement strand
GGCTGGGGCGGTCGGTCGTCGCCGTCGATCAGGACGTCGGCGGGCTGACGGACCTCGCCGGGCGGCCGGAGGTTGAGATTGTCGCCGCCGATCTGGAGAATGGCGCGCCGTGGCCGCTGCCGCCGGAGCGGCGCTTTTCCGCGGTGATCGTGACGAATTATCTGCACCGGCCGCTCTTCCCGATTCTGACGCAGGCTTTGGCGCCTGGCGGGCTGCTGTTGTATGAGACTTTCGCGGTCGGCAACGAACGCTTCGGCCGGCCGCGCAACCCGGAATTTCTGTTGCGCCCCGGCGAGTTGCTGGAGGTTGCGGCGTCGGCCGGCCTGACGGTGGCGGCGTATGAGCATGGCGCGCTAGGCGATCCGCCCCGCGCCATGGTTCAACGCATATGCGCCGTGCGGGGCGAAGCCGGCCCGTTGCCGGGTTAGCGCGCATTTAGCCGAAGCGGATACCGGTTCGGCTAAAAACGCGACAAAACAGAGCCCTAGTGCGGTTTGACCGATTCCGGTCGGTCACAAACCGCTCTAGTCGCGCAAAATCTCCAGGCGGTCTCGGCGTATGACGATCTCGGCGAGTCGAGTCGGCGTCGTCACCTTGACGTGCAGCTTTGGCGTCGGCTGGGAATTGTCGGCCCGCACTTGGATTTCCCATTCCTTATGGCCAAAATCATGGGCGAAGGCGTGAAATTCCCGCCGCAGCCGCTCCACGTCCGTTGTCGCCAACTCCATAGCGTAGTCGAACAACTCTCGGTTAAAGAACTTCTTTTGGCCGAAGGCTGGTTCGAACATGCGGTCGATTTGGTGCAGCGTGACGTCGATGAAGCTTTCGTCGGTGGTCGCTTTGATGGGCATGCGCGTTTCCTCACGATATTATGGTTAGTCGAGCACCACGATGGCGCTCAGGCCTGCGTCGGCCGCAGCCTGCGCTAATCGCCCGTCTCTTTTCGCGCGGGCGACGAAGGCGTCTAACAACGCTAACCATTTATCGTCGCCGGGCGCCACCGCATAAGCGTAGGGCGCCGGGGCCAGCGGCTGCGGCGGGACCAGCAGCGCCGCCCAGTCATGTATCGCCAGCATCTTGCGGCTGTAGGGATAGTCGGTGACGAAAACGTCGGCCCGGCCGCTCATCACCTCCAGTTCCCTGGCCTCCGGCGAGTGAACCACCATCAGTTCCGCCTTCTTCAGCGTCTCTCGCATCACCGGCTCCATATAGGTGCCGGCCTGGGCGACGACAATGACGCCTTCACGGTCGATGTCGCCCCATGAACGAATGCTGGGATGCCGCTTGCTGGCGATGGCGTATATCCCGCCCCTAAGGACCGGCGCGGAGAACGCCAGCTTTTCGCGCCGCGCCGCGGTCACCCCCACCCCATGCATCGACACGTCGCAGCGATCATTCAGCAAATCGTCGATCAATGTGCGGAACGAGCTATCGACGAAGCGTACGGCGACGCCTAGATCACCGGCGAGGTGCCGCGCCATTGCGATGTCGATTCCCTCAAGCGCGCCGGTGCGGGGGTTGCGATAAGATATGGAGTAGTAATCCGGCCATATGCATACCCGCAGTTCTCCGGCGTTTTGGACTTTTTCGGCGCGGGAGGCTGTTTGCTGGGCGGCGGCGGTGGCGGCGTACAACAAAATCGAAACCGACGCAGCAACTATTCGGAAGCTTCTAATCAACATGATAAATAATCCTGCGCTTTGCGAATTATAAAATTACCCATAGCCCTGCTTGCAACGGGCGTTTTTTCTTAGTGTTCGCTCGAGCGAAAACGCCTTACTATACCGCAAGCGTAGCCGGCGGCGACTATTTTTGGACTGACGACAAACAGCATGCGAAACCCCGCCGAAACGCCTGACGCCAACACGTCTGTAACCGAGGCGCTTGACGCAGCCCCGCGCTGCGTGCGGGAGGCTGCCGCCGACGCGACAGCGGCCTCTTTCGTCCGTCCAAATCTGACGACTGACGGTCGGCTGAGTTTGGCGGTCGCGGTGCTGGGGGTGCTTGTCGCCGCGGCGATCGCGCTGACGTTTATTGTGACGCTGCAAAGCGCCCGATCCGGCGCTTTGGCGGCTGCGCGAGTTTCTGTCGACAATCTCTCGCGCGTCATGGCGGACGGCGCCGCTCGATCAATGGAATCGGTGGACGTCGCGTTGACCCTGGTGGCGGAAGCGGCGGGGCCGGCGCTGGCGTCCGGCGTTTCGCCGACGAGCGAAATCGACCGGCGGGCGCGGGATGGTTTAGCGGCGACCCCGGTGTTGCGCCAGATCGTGCTTTGCGACGCAAAGGGCATGGTGCTGTACGATTCGGCGGGGCGCTTGACGCCGGGCGATCAGTTGCCGTTGGAGACCTATCAGGATGGCGAGGACGCCGCTCGCCGCGCACTGACGGTCGGCATGCCGGAAGATCGGCGCTATATCGGCGGCGGTCCGGCCGCCGGACAACGATTGATACCTGTTTTGCGCCGTATCGACGCGGTTAACGGCGCGCCGACGGGCTGGGTGCTGGGGGCCGTCAATCCGCTGCATTTTCTGACTGTCGCTTCGTCACTTGAACTGGGCGCGGACGGTTGGGCGGCGCTTTATCGCTTCGACGGCTTGTCTCTGGCCGGCGGTTCCGGCGCGCCGATCGCTTTAAGCGCGGCGGCGGCGCTCGCCCGGCGTGAGGAAACCGGGGTTCGCATCGAAGAGATGGCCGATGGCGTCGAGCGTATCATCGCCTATCGCGCGACGCCGGTCTGGCCGCTGGTGCTGGAAGTCGGCGTCGCCAAGGACGCGGCGTTGGAGCAATGGCGCCGCAGCGTCGTCAATCTGGCGCCGCCGGTCGGGGCCGATCACCGGGAAGCGCAAAATGGCCTTGTCCAGTGCGATCTGCATGGCC
>CALGOL010000049.1 GCA_937960755.1 uncultured Azospirillum sp. | reverse complement strand
GCCCGCATCGACCGCGCCGCGGTGACGCATTTCGGCCTGCCGGCCTTTGGCGTCCATGTCAACGGCTTCGTCCGCCGCGCCGACGGCGGGTTGTCGCTATGGGTGGCCAAGCGCAGCGCGTCCCGCGCCATAGCGCCGGGCAAGCTCGACAACATGGTGGCGGGCGGCCAGCCCTATGGCCTGAGTTTGCGGCAAAACCTGTTGAAGGAGGCGGCGGAGGAGGCGGGGATTGAACCGGCTCTCGCCGGTCAGGCGCGGGCGGTGAGCTTTGTTTCATACATACTGGAGAACACGTCCGGGCTGAAGCGCGACCAGTTGTTCATTTACGATCTGGAGGTTCCCGCCGACTTCGTCCCGCGCAACACGGATGGCGAGGTCGAGTCCTTTTCGCTTCAGCCGGTGGAGGCGGTGGCGGCCAGCGTACGCGACGGGGCGGCGTGGAAGTTCAACGTCAATTTGGTGGTGATTGATTTTTTGATCCGCCATGGGCTGATCGACGCCGACGGCGAGCCGCACTATCTGGAACTCGCCCAGGGCCTGCGCGGCGGGGCGGCGGGGTAGAAGGGGTTAGAAATTATACAGGTCCGTTATTTGTATATATGGCACAATAAAAAAACCTGTTTAGCTATTCTGAGGTTAGACGACTGCGCGACATAAGGCTTAAAGCAAAGCGATCATTGATAATTAAAGTTGCTTATTTTTTGCACGCCACCACTAAAGGTGACTTTATTAAACCGCTCGGCACAAAATCAGGACGTTGTTCGATTAATTCTCGTTTTAAGCAGAAAGTGTTGGTGGCATAATCCCCCTTTGCTATGGGCGGCGACCCACAAAGGCAAGGCGACTCAAAGGACCAGGAATGCCCAACCTGTTGGATGCGCACATGAATCGAGATTACGCAGCGCTCATCTTGTACGATGAGCATACGAACGGGTGTGATATCGATGCTCAGTTCGACGCGATTCGGGGACTGCTCGCCTCCTTGGAGCAAGCCGAGAAATTAGCTAACGAAGAACTGATTGTGCAGGAGAGAAGAACCTCCGAGTTAACGGGGCCAGCCCGAGATCATGCTAATAATTGCCTCAATGACAGTTATTATAATTCAGTTTATGAGGATGCCGCGCGAAGCATGGCTGCCATTAGCATGCTCGCTCCATTCATAGAAATGCTGTTCACTCGACTATTTAGCTGTGTTGATAGACAAACAAAATACCATAAAGTATCAAATAAAAATCACGCGCGATGGAAATTAAATTCAAAATATCAATGGGATTGCAGTTATTTTGTGGAAACAAATGGAAATAAAAAAAGAGGTACTGCCAAAGGCATTATGCAAATCTGCGATGCCATTGGATTAATCCAGCATTTACCAAAAGATATTCGAATTTTACTTGATGTAATATTCGAATATCGGAATAAAATGTTTCATAATGGCTTTGAGTGGCCAAAGGCCGAGCGATCAGAATTTCTTCAAAATATACAAAAATCAAACTGCCCAAGTACGTGGTATAACAATGCTACATGGGGCAATGACCCATGGGTCTGCTATCTAAGTCAAGATTTTATTAATCGTTGCATCAATGCGATTGAGGAAACATTAGATGGTATTGGCGCCTATGACCGCTGGGCAGACGCCCAAAAATGAATTGGGGTTAAACTATTTTTACTTGGCTTTTATCGCTTCCTGGATTGCTTTTCGGTCCCAGTCGAGCAATGCGCGCTGGCGGCGCCGTTAAGGCGACCCGATATTCAAAACTGCCGCTCCCCCCTGCGACCAGTCGCCGGGTTGGCTTCTCCCGTCGTCTTGTGCCACCTTATCCCACGAAAGCATGATGATCGCCGTGGGAAGGAAACCGCCATGACCAGCCGTTACGACATCCGCGACCTGCGTCAGGCCCCAAAACGCGCCATCGCCCTGGTGCTGGCGGGCGGACGCGGCAGCCGGCTGATGCAGCTCACCGACCGGCGCGCCAAGCCGGCGGTCTATTTCGGCGGCAAGTTCCGCATCATCGATTTCGCCCTGTCCAACTGCATCAATTCCGGCTTCCGCCGCATCGGCGTGCTGACGCAGTACAAATCCCACAGCCTGTTGCGCCATCTGCAACGCGGCTGGAACTTCTTCCGCGGCGAAGTCGGCGAATTCTGCGACCTGATGCCCGCCCAGCAGCGGGTCAGCGAAACCGCGTGGTATCAAGGCACCGCCGACGCGGTCTATCAGAACATCGACATTCTCACCGGCTACGGCGCCGATCACGTCGTCATCCTGGCCGGCGACCACATCTATAAAATGGATTACGGCGCGCTGCTGCTGGATCACATCGAGCGCAAGGCCGACGTCACCGTCGCCTGCATCGACGTGCCGCGGATGGAGGCGACCGGCTTCGGCGTCATACATGTGGACGAAAACCGCCGGGTGGTGGATTTCATCGAAAAGCCCGCCGACCCGCCGCCGATGCCGGGTCGGCCCGACCGCGCGCTCGCCAGCATGGGGGTGTACGTATTCGGCGCCGAATTCCTCTACGACCAATTGCGCCGCGATGCGGCGATGCTGGATTCCAGCCATGATTTCGGCAAGGACATCATCCCCTGGCTGGTGTCGCGGGCCAAGGTCATGGCCCATCCCTTCGCCGAATCTTGCGTCAAGGAGCACCCGGACGCCGAGCCCTATTGGCGCGACGTCGGCACCATCGACGCCTATTGGGAAGCGAATATCGACCTGACCCACGTCACGCCCGAACTCAACATGTACGACGACGCTTGGCCGATCTTCAGCTACCAAGAACAGGTCGCGCCGGCCAAATTCGTCTTCGACGATGAAAAGCGCCGCGGCATGGCGGTGGACAGCTTGGTTTCCGGCGGCTGCATCGTCTCCGGCTCCCGAGTCAAGCAGTCGCTGCTGTTCTCCAAGGTGCGGGTCAATTCCTACGCCGAGCTGGAGGAATGCGTCGTGCTGCCGGCCTGCGACATCGGCCGCCGCGCCCGGCTGAAGAAAGTGGTGATCGACCGCGGCGTCGCCATCCCGGAAGGGCTGGTGGTGGGCGAAGACCCGGCGGAAGACGCGCGGCGCTTCACCCGCACCGACAACGGCGTCTGCCTCATCACCCAAGACATGATCGACCGGCTGGGCTGAGGGGCCGGCTGGGCTGAGGGGGGAACGCTCCCTCCCCTCGTTAATCCGTCAGCGCCTTGCCCTTTTCGGTGCCGTGGACGCCCAAGGACTTGAGCTTGCGGTGCAGCGCCGAACGCTCCATGCCGATGAAGGCGGCGGTGCGGGAGATGTTGCCGCCAAAGCGCGTCACCTGGGCCAGCAGATATTCGCGCTCGAACATCTCCCGCGCCTCGCGCAAGGGCAGGCCCATGATCTCGCCGCCCTTTTCCCACTTCAGCACGGTGGGGGTGATGGCGCCGATTTCCGGCGGCAGCATGTCGGCGCGCACCGGCTCCTTCGGGTCGCCTTGCACCATAATCAGCAGCCAATCGACGACATTGCGCAATTGGCGGACGTTGCCCGGCCAGTCGTAGGCCTGCAAGGCGGCCAGCGCGTCCTCGCCGAACTCCCGCGCCGCCAAACCGGCGGCTTCCGACGAACGCTGCATGAAGTGGCGCGCCAGCAGCGGAATGTCTTCGCGCCGCTCCGCCAGCGACGGCATGCGGATCGGCACCACCGACAGCCGATAGTAAAGGTCTTGGCGGAAGCGGCCGGCGTCGATTTCCGCTTGCAAGTCGCGGTTGGTGGTGGCGATGACCCGCACATCGACCTGCACCCGGCCGCCGCCGCCCACCCGCTCGAACACCTGTTCTTGCAGCGCCCGCACGATCTTGCCCTGGGTTTCCAGCGGCATGTCGGCGACTTCGTCCAGCAGCAGCGTGCCGCCGTGGGCTTGCTCGAACGTGCCGATCTTTTTCGCCCCACCGTCGACGCCGGATTCGGTGCCGAACAGCTCCATCTCCAGCCGGTCGGGGCGCATGGTGGCGCAGTTGAGCCCGACGAACGGCCCGTCCGCCCGTTTGGAGCGCGCATGAATCAGCCGCGCCGCCACTTCCTTGCCCGACCCCGCCGGGCCGGTGATGAGCACGCGGCTGCCGGTGTGCACGTCGGCGGTGCG
>CALGOL010000048.1 GCA_937960755.1 uncultured Azospirillum sp. | reverse complement strand
GGCGCGGCGATTCCGCGCGTCCGCTTTGCGCCCGGATGCGGTTGGTCAGGCCGACCGTGCGCCGCAGTCTGGCGCGGGACGCCGCCTGCACCTTTTCCAGAATTTCCGTCTCGATCCGATCGACGTTGAGAGAAATGGTGCCGTCCGGCTTATGAACGAAATCGACGGCGCCCAGCGCCAGCGCCTGCAAGGTGATCTCGGCGCCGGCGTCGGTCAGCGACGACACCATGACCACCGGTTTGGGCTTTCTGGTCATGATGTTGGAAAGGCAGGTCAGGCCGTCCATCTCCGGCATGTTGATGTCAAGCGTGATGACGTCGGGATCAAAGGATTCGAGCGCCGACAACGCCTCGGCGCCGTTGCGGGCCAGCATCACCTGGCACCCGCCGCGCCGTTGCAGGATTTCGCTGAGATGACGTCGCATCAAGGCGGAATCGTCGACGATCAAGACTTTCATGGCCGGTATTTTCACGTCGCGATGACGAAGGGGGGAACGGGAATCGGGGAGGAGCGGCCGGCCCCTCCCGGTTTGCGTCAGGCGGCCTTGCCGATGGCGGCCAATTCTTTCACATCGAGAAGTTGGTCGACATCCAGCAATAAGATCATCCGGTTCAGCTTTTCAATGTTGGCGACCCGGCGGATCAGGCGCTGCTGTTCTTCCGACAGGGCCGGGGCGGGGCCGATCACCGATGCGGGAATTCGCATCACCTCGGACACGGAATCAACGATAAAGCCGGTGCGAACGCCGCGGATGGTGTAAACCATGATCCGCTGGCGGTCGTTCCGGTCCATCGACGGCATGCCGAAGCGGCGGCGCTGGTCCACCACCGGCAGCACGACGCCCCGCAGATTGACCACCCCTTCGATGAAATCAGGTGTTTTGGGCACCCTGGTCAATTCATCGGGAACGCGGACGATTTCCTGCACCGCTTCGATGGGGACGCCGTATTCTTCGTTCATCAGACGGAAGGCGACGAACTGTTCCTCCTCGTCGATGGCGGCGGCGCGTCCCCGATTTTCCTCCCTGGCCATGACCTTGTCCTCTGCGGCGACGGCGGCGACGGCGATCATTTCGCCGGCGTTGAACATCTTTTCGGCTGATAACACCGAAACCAGCCGCTTGCCTTCCTGCAAACGGCAGATCGATTCGATCTCGCCCATGTTGCCGGAACGAGCCAACAGCGCCGGCATCTTGTCGATGACCGAGTTGTTGACCCGCAGCACCTCCTTGACGCTGTCCATCACCACGCCGACCGAAGCCGACTCTCCCCCGCCGTCCAGCGCCACCACCACAATCTTGTTGGCCTCGGTCACTTCCTGATGCGGCAGGCCGAACATGTCGCGCAGCGACACCAGCGGCAGCAACCGGTTGCGCAGGGTCATCACCCCCATAACATGGGACGAGGTGTTGGGCACTTGCGTGATCTGTTCGGGAACCTGAACGATTTCCTGAACTTTTTCAATGGGCAAGGCGTATTCCTGCTCCGCCACCTCGAAGCTGACCAACTGGCTTTCATCGACGCTTTCGCCGCCGTTCGCTGTCGTTTTGTCAGCGTGGTCGTGACCAAGGCCCTTGGCCAGATCGGAAAGGGCTTTGGAGGCCGCCTTGCCGATCATCTGGAATTCGCGGGCGACCACCTTGGTCGAGTCCAGAATCATGACCATCGACCGACCGTCGGCGGTTTTGATCATGCCGGTCAGCAGTTCGGTATCAATCGTGCCGCCGATGGTGGAGGACGCCTCGATGCGATCCGCCTCCACGGTCACCACATTGGCGACCCGGTCCACCACCAAGCCGACCGGACGGCCCATGTCGAGCACCACGACGCGGGTGGCGTCGTCGTGGTCGACGGTGGACATGCCGAAGACGTGCCGCAGGCGGATCACCGGCAGCACCGATCCCCGCAAATTGGCCAGCCCTTCAAGAGCCGCGGGGCTCATGGGGACATGGACCACCGCAGGCATGCGAATGATTTCCTGGACCTGCGCCAGAGGAACGGCGAAGCTTTCGTCGGCCACTTGAAAAATGACGAACTGTTGAGCGTCGCCGGCCCCGGCCTCGGGAGAGTCCAAGCCGGGAGGCGCCTTGCCGTTCGGTTCGACTTCAACCGCTTCCACTAATTGGGACATGACTGTCCTCCTTCAGATGCTTGGAAGCGGGATCAGGCGCCGGCCTGCAATTCGTCGGCGAGCGAGGCGATCTCTTCGATGGCGGCGGCCAGTTCCTCGGCCCCCTTCGATTGCTCCTTGGCGGCGTTGCCGGCTTCGGTGCTGGCCCGGGTGGTTTGCTGGGCGGCCGCCGCGATCTGTTCGACGCCGGTCTGCACTTCCTTGACCACGCGGACGATTTCATCGGCGCCGGCGAGAATTTCCTTGTTGCCGTTCAGCACGGCGTTCATGTCGGTAATGGCGGTTTCCAAATCGGCGGTGATGAGCTTGTTCTTCTCCACCTCCAGCGCGGAAGCGGAAGCGATCTCCTCCAGGTCGCGGCGCACCGCGCCAATCTGGTCCTGGATCGCCTTTACCGTATCCTTGATGCGGTCGGCGTTTTCCGCCGAGTCGCGGGCCAGATTACGGATGTCGGTGGAGACCACGGCGAAACCCTTGCCGAACTCGCCGGCGCGGGCGGCTTCGACTGAACCGTTGACCGCCAACATGTTGGTCTGGATCGACACGGTGGTGATGGCGTCGACGATCTTGTCGATGCGGCGGCTGACCTGCTCCAGCGCCCCCATCTGTTCGCGGCTTTGCTTGCCGGCCTCCACCGACTGAAGCACGCCGTCGATCATTTCGCCGACGGCCACCTTGTTGGCGGCCAGCAGCTCGGTGATGGCCTGACTCTTTTCGACGGAAGTCTTGCCGCGCTGGGCGGAAATGGCGGCGCCCCGTTCGATCTGGGCGATGGCGGCTGCCGATTGCTGGGTGGCGGCGCCTTGTTGCTGCGCGCCCTGCTGGATCTGGTCCAGCGCCTGCTGGATCTGGGCCGCGGCGCGGTTGATTTCCTCGACGGCGCTCGACAGCTCCTCGGCGGCGGAGGCCACTTCTTCGGCGCTCTTGGTGATATCGGTGGAGTTCTTCAGTTCGTCCGCCAGTTCCGACAGTTCCTGCGCCGCCTGTTCGGATTGGGCCAGCGCCTGGGTCTGCTGATCGATGGTCTTCAGCGATTCCTGGCACGCGGCGCTTTGTTCTTCGGCGGCGGCGGCGATCACCTCGGCGCCCTTCTGGGCTTCCTTGGCGGCGGCGTTGGATTCGTCGTTGGCCTTGACGATTTCGCGGCAGCCGGCGGCCACCTCGATCATATCCACCCGGATCTGTTCAAGTTGGGTGGTGATCTGTTTGCCCTTCTCCACTTCCTGCTTGGCGGTGGCGGCGGAGGTGTTGATTCCCTCTGCGATCGCCTTCACGTCCTTCTGGATCTGGGTGATGAGATCCTGGATTTCGCGGGCGCTCTTTTCGCTGGTTTCCGCCAGCGTGCGCACTTCGTCGGCGACGACGGCGAAGCCCTTGCCGTGCTGGCCGGCGCGGGCGGCTTCGATGGCGGCGTTCAGGGCCAACAGATTGGTCTGGTCGGCGATGCGGGCGACCTGTTTAACCACTTCCGAAATGGCCGCCGCCTGACGCTCCAGTTCTTCAACCATGGCGACCGATGCGGTCTGGCGTTCGGCGGCGCGCCCGATGGCCAAAATGGAATTGCCGATCTGGCTTGAAATATTGCTGATGAGCGACTGCAAGCTTTCGGTCTTGAACAGGGCCGCGTCGGCGTTTTCCTTGCCCTTCAGAATCAGGCCGGCGCCGTGGGTGACCGCCTTTTGCGACTGCTGCGCCGCGCCCGCCGCCTCTTCGGCCCCCGAAGCGATCTGCTCGGAAGCCTTGCGCAGTTCTTCAGCGGCGGAAGCGCCTTCGGCGATGCCGCTGGCTAACTGCGAGGTGGCGGCGGCGATGCGTTCGGCCGCTTTTTGCTGACGGGCGAAGGTGCGGGCCTTGCGCTTTTGAGCTTCGGCGAGCAGGCGGCCGCCGCCGACCGGTTCGTCGTCGCTCGTCTTCAACACGGCCTGGCTGCTGACCAGATGCTTCTTCACAAGAGCCATTTCACGTCCCTTTCGTGTGACGTCACGGATACGGCGGAGGTGGGCGGGAGGGCTTGACGGCGCGATCACCCGAATGATTGATTAAAGACCTGAGCCCGTTCGTTTCGTAATTCATAAGATATCGTAGGAATTACGAAACTTTGATAAAAATTCGTAAATCTGCACGGTTTATCCGCATCTTCGGCGACGCGGATCGCCTAAAAAAGCTCGATCGCCGCTCCCTGCTTTTCAGAAACGCCGCCTTTGTCCCCGGAAGCGTGAAGATTGCGCGACGACTCCAGACTTTGCATCGCCTGCTTAAGCATATCGTTAAGGCTGACTTGAGCGATGGATTTAACGTCGTCCGGCGTTTCAGCTCGATCATCAGACATGTTCGTCATCGTGACGTCCACGCCATCGGCTATATTGGCGACGCAATGCATCACGGCCTCCAAACGGCGTTTGACGACGTCATGGTATTGAATAGAGCCCATCATCTGGAGTATGGGCTGAGCGATTTTTTCATTTTCATACTGGACCTTGGTCAAAGTGTCGCGCTGGTGGGTGATCAACTTTTGAAGGTTCTCGGTCAATTCGCTGACGGCGTCGGAAATGACTTCGAACCCCGCCTGTTCTTTCGACAAACGGTCGCCCACCACCGTGTTCATCCCGGATTGAACCGCCTGTTGCAGTTTGGCGATGCCGTCGCCGATATCGACGGCGGCTTTATCCGATTGCGAAGACAGGGCCTTAACCTCGGCGGCGACGATGGCGAATCCTTTGCCGGCGTCGCCCGCCCGTACGGCTTCGATGGTTGCGTTCAGCGCCAGCATCCGTGTCGCCTTAGCGATCTGGCGCACCGTCTGCACCGAAGCGCTCAACTCGTCCACCAGAATTTCAACCCTCTCCATGGACTCCTTGACCCTTTTCACATCGTCGGCGCGTTCATGGGAAAATTCGTTGATCAGTTCTTGGCTGCGAGCAAGTTGCCGTTCGGTTCGGTCAATAATTTGAACGACGCGATCATTGGAATCGGTTGCAGCGATGAAGCCCAGCAAACCTTCCAGACCTTCCTCGACCATCTTAAGATCGCTCATCAAACGAAACGAATTATTTTCAGTATCGTTCATTATCGAACTTGTTTCTTCGCGAATAGCATCAGATAATGTCCGAAAATAAGAAATTTTCTTTGATATGCAGGTGGCGCATTCAAGAAAATTATTGGTGGCGAATGTGTCGCGTTTTGCCTCTTTAATATCGGTCGCCACTTCATTTTGCGGTGCGGCGAGAAGCGGCGCGGCGGCTGCCGCCTGGAAATTGTATGGGGTCTCTTCAAAGCCTGGATTTGTCTTGCGAAGCATGATCAAGACGACAATGACTCCCAAGGCCAAGCGCACGATAAATGCGGGCAATGCTGAAAGGTTAGGAAGGAGAAACATCGCCAGTTCCCCCATAAAAACTGCGATCGTGACAGCAATCACATTTTTCACAGAGACGGGAAAACCGGACGATGTTGATGCATTATTTGTCATGCGCTACACCCGAATTCGAGACGATACCGGTGAATTTCTTGCAGTTTTACCCGTATAATACCCCAGCGCGCCGCCAGAGATAACGTTAAGCTTACATATATTCAAAACATCAAGGTGTTAATGGGCAACAATATTTACTCACATCAGACGATTGATCGCAGCCTTGAAGTATTTTAGTCGAAACAATTTGAACACAAATACAGAATTGGAAAATTTACATCTTATACCATAATTGTTGCGATCTCGTTTGTCTACAGCTGCGTATCCCTCCCGGCCAGGGTGACCTTGCCCCCGTGCGGCGCCTCCCATAGCCGGCTAAAATCGGCGCAGGAATG
>CALGOL010000047.1 GCA_937960755.1 uncultured Azospirillum sp. | reverse complement strand
GCGGCGGCCGTCCCGGCCGCGCTGTCTCCGGCGGCGAGCGCGTCGAAGGCGCGGTCGAGAAAAGCGTTGGCGTCGTCGGTCATCGCCGGGCAGTATCGCCGGCTGTGCAGCGGAAGACAAAGCGTAAAGGCGAAAAAAGCGATGTTCGACGACGAGGCGCGTTTGCCCACTGGGCTCTGGGTGTCAGCCCAAGTGCGCGCCGCCAATGCGCAAGGCGCCAACATGACGGTGGCGCGCAAGGGCGACCCCGACCGCGGAACCATTTTGCTAAAGCTTAATCGGCTGGATCGGACGTTCGAGGTGCTGTCGCAGGCGCGCCGCGACGGCGGCAAGCTGGTGTGGCTGCGCGCCACCGGGCCGGCCCCGGTGGACGAAGCGGCGGCCGACGCCTACATCGACCGGCAGATCAGATACGACTCTGACCTGTGGGTGGTGGAGGTGGACGACCGGCATGGTCGCCATTGGTTCGACGGGCCGGTGATGGATCTTTAGGTCGCCAACAAGAAAGCCCCTTTCCGATGGAAAGGGGCTTTCTTCAACTCAATAAAGCGCCGGTTTAGGCGTCGGCGGCGGCGCGCTGGTGCTTCTTGCGCTCGTTGGGGTCAAGGTAGCGCTTACGCAGCCGGATCGACTTCGGCGTGACTTCGACCAGCTCGTCGTCGGCGATGTAGGACAGCGCCTTTTCCAGCGTCATCTGGATTGGCGGCGTCAAGCGCACCGCTTCGTCCTTGCCCGACGCCCGCATGTTGGTCAACTGCTTGCCCTTGATGACATTGACGTCAAGGTCGTTGCCGCGGGTGTGTTCGCCGATAATCATGCCGACGTAGACCGGAACGCCGGGATCGATCAGCATCGGGCCGCGCTCTTCCAGGTTCCACAGGGCGTAAGCCACCGCGACGCCGTCGGAGTTGGAGATCAAAACGCCGGTGCGCCGCGCCGCGATGGGGCCCTTGTACGGGGCGTAGCCGTGGAACAGCCGGTTCATGATGCCGGTGCCGCGGGTGTCGGTGAGGAATTCCGACTGATAGCCGATCAGGCCGCGCGAGGGGGCATGGAACACCAAGCGGGTCTTGCCGCCGCCGCCGGGACGCATTTCGATCAGGTCGGCCTTGCGCTCGGCCAGCTTGTTGACGACGGCGCCGGAGAACTCCTCGTCCACGTCGACAACGACTTCCTCAATCGGCTCGATGCGCTGGCCGTTCAACGGATCGGTCTTGAACAGCACGCGCGGGCGGCTGATCGACAGTTCGTAGCCTTCGCGGCGCATGGTTTCAATCAGGATGCCCAACTGCAATTCGCCACGGCCGGCCACTTCGAAAGCGTCGCCGCCTTCGGTGTCGCTGATGCGCAGGGCGACGTTGCCTTCGGTTTCCCGCATCAGGCGGTCGCGGATCATGCGGCTGGTGACCTTGTCGCCTTCGCGGCCGGCCAGCGGGCTGTCGTTGACCGAGAAGGTCATCGCCAGGGTCGGCGGGTCGATGGGCTGGGATTCCAACGGCTCCATCACGTCCATGGCGCAAATGGTGTCGGCGACGGTGCTCTGGGTCAGGCCGGCGATGGCGACGATGTCGCCCGCCACCGCCTCATCCAGCGCCACCCGCTCCAGACCGCGATAGGCCAGGATCTTGGAGGCGCGGCCCTGTTCGATCAGCTTGCCGTCGCGGGTCAGCGCCTTGATCGCCTGGTTCGGCTTCAGCGTGCCCGACTGGATGCGCCCGGTGAGCAGGCGGCCAAGATAGGGGTTGGATTCCAGCGTGGTCGCCAGCATGCGGAACGGCTCGTCGTCCGAACCCACCCGCGGCGGCGGGACGTGGTCGCGAATCAGTTCGAACAGCGGCTCCAGGTTTTCCCGCGGGCCGTTCTCCAGATCGGTGTTGGCCCAGCCGGCGCGGCCGGAGGCGAACAGGGTGGGGAAGTCCAACTGTTCGTCGCTGGCGTCGAGCGAGGCGAACAGGTCGAAGGCCTCGTCATGCACTTCGTGGGGCCGGGCGTCGCCGCGGTCCACCTTGTTGACCACCAGGATCGGGCGCATGCCCAGCTTGAGCGCCTTGCCCAACACGAATTTGGTCTGCGGCAGCGGGCCTTCGGCGGCGTCCACCAGCAGCACCACGCCGTCAACCATAGAAAGAATGCGCTCGACCTCGCCGCCGAAATCGGCGTGGCCGGGGGTGTCGACGATGTTGATGCG
>CALGOL010000046.1 GCA_937960755.1 uncultured Azospirillum sp. | reverse complement strand
CACCGATTTCAGCGCGCCCAAGGTGATCGGCGGCCAATTCAACGTGCTGGCCACCGACATCTATAAGCAGGTGGTGGGCCAGCAGAATTTCGGCATGGGCGCGGTGGTGGGCATGGCTTTGCTGATCCCCGCCGTGCTGGCCTTCGTCGTCGATTGGATCGGCCAGAAGAAACAAACCGCCTTGCTGTCGGCGCGCGCCCAGCCCTATCGTCCGACATCGCGGCCGTTGGGCGACATGGCGGCTCTGGCGTTCTGTCTGCTGGTCGCCGGGTTCGTCGTGGGCATCCTCGCCATGGCGGCCTACGCCTCCCTCGTCGCCTATTGGCCCTATAACCTCAGCCTGACGCTGAAGAACTATGATTTCCGTCTGGCGGACGCCGCCGGGTGGGCGTCCTACGCCAACAGCCTGATCCTGGCGGCATGGACGGCGGCCTTGGGCGCGCCGTTGATCTTCACCGCGGCGTGGTTGGTGGAGCGCGGCCCGGCGCACGCCGCCCTGAAAGCCGCAGTGCGGCTGCTGGCGATTTTGCCGCTGGCGGTGCCGGGTCTGGTGCTGGGGCTGGCCTACATCTTCTTTTTCAACGCGCCGTGGAACCCGCTGAACGGGCTTTATGGCGGCATGGCGATTTTGGTGTTCTGCACGGTGGCGCATTTCTACACCGTCTGCCATCTGACCGCCGCCACCGCGCTGAAGCAGTTGGATACGGAGTTTGAAAACGTTTCCGCCAGCATGGGGGTGTCGCCGTGGCGAACCTTCATGCTGGTGACGGTTCCTTTGTGCCTGCCGGCCATCCTCGACATCGCGATTTATCTGTTCGTCAACGCCATGACCACGGTATCGGCGGTGGTGTTCCTCTACGCCCCGGCCACCAAGACCGCGTCGGTGGCGGTGTTGAACATGGACGACGCCGGCGAGACGGCGGCCGCCGCGGCGATGGCGATGATGATCGTCTACACGTCGGGCGGGGTGCGGCTGCTGCACGCCGGGATGTCATGGGCCTTGCACCGCAAGACCCAGGCGTGGCGGCGGGGTTAGGCGGCGGGTTTCGGTTTGCCGTTGGCGGCGACTATGGCGGCGCCCTATAATCTCCCGATGATTTTCGACTTCGACCCGAACAAAAGCGATAATATCAATCTTCCTAAAGATTGACCCTTCACCGTCATTCCCGCGAAGGCGGGAATCCACCTTTTCAGCAACGTTTCTCATGAGGTGGACCCCCGCCTTCGCGGGGGTGACAAAGGTTAATTTTTCGGCGGATTGGTGTAAGAACGAACGGGGGTGGGGGCTGGTCGGAAAGGAGCGGCTGAAGTATGACGCGTTTTTCCCTGAATGACGTGGCGAACGCCAAGCCCGCCGACCCGTCCAAGATGCGCGCCGCAACGGATGACGACATCGCCCGCCAGATCGCCGCCGACACGGATTTGGCGCCGGATTTGGCCGACGCCAATCCCGCGGACTTCGTCGTGCGGGATAACGCCGTCGACGTCCGCGCGCTACGGGTGGGCATGGGGTTGACGCAAGAGCAGTTCGCCCAAGATTTCGGCGTCAATATCTGGACCTTGCGGGACTGGGAGAATCACCGTCGCGAGCCGGAGGGGCCTGCGCAGACGCTGTTGAAAGTGATCGCCCGCCGACCGGAGGCGGTTCGCGCCGCGTTGCGCGCCGAAGCGCCGTAGCCGCAACCCGGCGTGGCGGCGGGGTTAGGCGGCGGCCGGCTTGTTGTAGGCGGCGGCGACGGCTTCCGGCTCATTGGCGATGGCGGTCAAATAGGCGACCGCTGCGGCGTCCGGTTCGCTGCGGCGCTGCTCCCAGTCGCGCAAGGAGCCTATCGGCAAGCCGTAAACTTCGGCGAAAGCCTGCTGACTGAGCCCGGCCCGCAAGCGGGCGCGCTTGGCGAGCGGCATGGGCCTCATCCCTGCAAGCGTCGTGTCGCTGAGAGGGGCGTCTTCAAGAGTATCCGTCATGACGCTATGTCCTTTCATTATCTGGGCTGCTTTACCGACGCTCGGCGAGTGCTTCAGCCCCGCACCTGAATATACCGGGTGATTTCCTTTGCCGCTGCGCGCCGCACCGAGATGAAGTGCGGGCCGTCATCGCGATCAACATAGGTTAAGACGTAAACGACGCCATCCACCATGCCCAAAGCGTTCCAACGGGTTTCCCCATAGTCCATGCGGTCGTCGATCTCTTCCGCCGCGTAGGGATCGGCCAGAACTAGCGCGCCGAACGCCAATTCGAGGCCATGCTTGGCGATGTTCCTAACGTTCTTCGTCGGGTCGAAAGTGAACAACGAACAAGCGCTCCCCTTCTGCGCCTTACAACCATAAAATACGGGCTAACCGTATATTTGGCAATAAGTTCATGCGTGCGACGCCACACCCTCCTGGGCCGCCAGCTCCTTGGCCACCTCGACGAAGGCCCGCACCACGCCAAGGCGGCGGCGGTCGCGCAGGCAGACGACAAACTCGTCCATTTCAATCCTCGCGTCGCTGAATGGCCGCAAGACCAACCTTGGATCGCCGGTGAACTCAGCTTCCGACACGAAACCCACGCCAAGCCCTTGCGCCGCCGCCTCCACCACCGCTTCCCGGGTGGCGATGACCAGGCGGGACGCCCCCTCCACCTCCGCCTGGTGCAGCGCCTGCTCCACCAGCCGCCGGGTCATTGAGCCCGGCTCGCGCAGCAGCAGGGTCTCCCCCGCCAAATCGCTTAAACGCAGGCTGCGCCGCCGCGCCAACGGATGCTTGGCCGGCAGCAGGGCGCACACCGGGTCGCGCCGCAGCGGCATGACGTAAAGCCGGCCGTCGCCCGGCGCGTCTGCCAGCACGGCGACGTCAAGGCGGGAGTCGAACAGCCCGGCCAGCAGCGTCGCGGAATTGCCCATGGTCACCGTCACCTTCGGCCCCGGATGGCGGCGGGTGAAGGCGGCCAGCAGCGGCATAGCGTGCATCGGGCTGTCCGCCCCCAAGGCCAGCGTCCCGCCTTCCAGATGGTGGGCGCCCGCCAGCAATTGCAGCACCTCCTGCTCCGCCGCGAACAGCCGGCGGGCGGCGGCCAGCAAGGTTTCCCCCGCCGGGGTGGTCGTCACGCTGCGCTTGCCGCGCTCCAACAGGCGCACGCCGTGGGTTTCCTCCAGCGCCTTGACCTCTTGCGACAAGGTGGGCTGGCTGACGTTCAGCACCCGCGCCGCCTTGGTGAAGCCGCCTTCGATGGCGACGGCGTGAAAGGCGCGCAACTGGGCGAAATTGATAGATTTCATCTATGGACCCATAGATCAAATTGATTGGAGTTATGGATAGGGCGAGCGCACCCTCGCGGTCCAGTTTTTCCGCATCGCTCGGCGTCATTGTTCGGCGCCATCTCGCCCGGAGCGCCCAAAATGACCGCCGATCCCATTCTCCTCACCCCCGGCCCGCTCACCACGTCGGCCACCGTCAAGCAGGCGATGCTGAAGGATTGGGGCTCGCGCGACGCCGCTTTCATCCAGATCAACGCCGACATCCGCCGCCGGCTGCCGGAGCTGGCTGGCGCGATGGAGACCCACGTCGCCGTGCCGATGCAAGGTTCCGGCACCTTCGCGGTGGAGGCGATGATCGGCACGCTGGTTCCGCCCGACGGCAAGCTGCTGGTGCTGGTCAACGGCGCTTACGGTCAGCGCATGCTGCGCATCGCCCGCGTCATCGGGCTGGAGACGGCGGCCATCGAAGCGCCGGAAGATCAGCCGGTGTCGGCTTACGCGCTGGATAAGGCGCTGGCCGCCGATCCGGCGATCACCCATGTGGCGGTGGTGCATTGCGAGACCACCTCGGGCGTGCTCAACCCGCTGGCGGAGGTCGCCGACGTGACCGCTCGCCATGGCCGCGCCTTGCTGGTGGATTCGATGAGCGCGTTCGGCGCGCTGCCGGTCGACGCCCGCGACATCCCGTTTCAAGCTTTGGCGGCGTCGTCCAACAAATGCCTTGAGGGCGCGCCCGGCGTCGGTTTCGTCATTGTCGAGCGCAAGGCGCTGGCGGCGGCGGAAGGCAACGCCCATTCCCTCAGCCTCGACCTTTGCGACCAATGGAAAGCGCTGGAGGCCAACGGCCAATGGCGCTTCACCCCGCCGACCCATGTGCTGGCGGCGTTCCATCAGGCCCTGGCCGAGCACGCGGCGGAAGGCGGCGTCGAAGGCCGCGGCCGGCGTTATCGCGACAATTGCGCCGAACTGGTTTCCGGCATGCGGGCCTTGGGGTTTGAAACCCTGCTGCCCGACGCGGCGCAGGCGCCGATCATCGTCACCTTCCGCATGCCGGCCGACCCGCGTTTCGTCTTCGCCGATTTCTACGACCGGCTGCGGGAACGCGGTTTCGTCATCTATCCCGGCAAGCTGACGGTGGCCGACAGCTTCCGCATGGGCTGCATCGGCCGCATCGACCGCAACGACATCCGCCGCGCGCTCGCCGCCGTCGCCGCCGTGATGGCGGAAATGGGCGCGGCTTCCGGCGCCCCCGCCGCCGCTTGAAGACAGGAATTGAACCGATGACCTTCGCTTACGCCCGCCGCTATCGCGGGCCGCTCCGCGCCGTGGTGCTGGATTGGGCCGGCACCGTGGTGGATTTCGGCTGCCTCGCCCCCGCCGGGGCCTTCATCGAAGCCTTCCGCCGCCACGGCGTCGACATCACGCTGGAACAGGCGCGCGGGCCGATGGGCACGCCCAAGCGCGACCACATCAAGGCCGTCGCCGCCATGCCGCCGGTCGCCGCAGCTTGGGAAGCGCGCCACGGCGCCGCCGTGACTGAAGCCGACATTGACGCCATCTACGCCACCTTCATGCCGTTGCAGGTGGCGGTGGTGGAGAATTACGCCGGCTTGATCCCCGGCGCGCTGGAGGCCGTCGCGGCGCTGCGCGCCCGCGGACTGAAGATCGGCTCCACCACCGGCTACCCCCGCCCGGTGATGGAAGTGGTTCTCGCCGCCGCGGCGCGCCAAGGCTATGTCCCCGACGCTTGCGTTTGCGCCGGCGAGACGCCCTCTGGCCGCCCCGGCCCGGCGATGGCGCTGAAATGCCTGATTGAACTCGACGTTCACCCGGTGGAAGCCTGCGTCAAGATCGGCGACACCGTGGTCGACGTGGAGGAAGGCTTGAACGCCGGCATGTGGACCATTGCGCTGGTCGATTGCGGCAACGAGGTGGGGCTGCCGTAGATCGGAAGAGCACACGTCTGAACTCCAGTCACCTTGTAATCTCGT
>CALGOL010000045.1 GCA_937960755.1 uncultured Azospirillum sp. | reverse complement strand
ATACGATATTACAAGGTGACTGGAGTTCAGACGTGTGCTCTTCCGATCTGGCCGCCGCCGGCGTCTTGCAACGGCGCCAGCATGACCCGCGCGGGCTCGGTCGGGTCCGACGACACGGTGACGCCGGTGACGGTGCGGGCGGGATCAGCCGCTTTGACCTTCTCCGCCAATTCCGCCGGGGTCAGCAGCGGCTGCTGACGCGCCTCCACCGACAAGACGCCGGGGTTGATGGCGCGCAATATTTCATGTTCGAACGACAGCATGGCGCCGGTGACGCCGACCACCGACAGCACGATTCCCAGGGTTATCCCAAGAAACCAGTGGGTTTGAAAGAAAACTTTCTTTAACATGTCCAGAAATCCCCTGCCGGACAATTAGCGCATATCCACAGCATGCGCCATGAAATCGCCATTGTCTTGTCGCTATTGGCAACATTGTGTAACGGAATGTTTCAAGTTTCCGCCCACATGCGCAGCAGGTTGTGATAAACGCCCGTGAGCTGGACAACGCCAGCCTCGTCCGATCCCGCCATGGTGACGCGCTGAATCCCGGTGTCGAGGTCGAACAGCAGGGCGCGCTTGCCGTCTTCGCGGATCATGCTCTGTATCCAAAAAAAAGAACACAGCCGCGCGCCGCGGGTCACCGGCGTCACTCGGTGCAGACTGGTGGACGGGTACAGCACCATGTCGCCGGCCGGCAGCTTGACCGCATGCTCGCCATAGGTGTCCTCCGCCGTCAGTTCGCCGCCGTCGTATTCGTCAGGGTCGGCGAAGAACAGCGTGGCGGAAAGATCGGTGCGCACCCGCGTCAGGCCGTCCGGCGTGGTGCGGATGGAATTATCGACGTGCGTCCCGAAATGGCCGCCGTTTTGGTAGCGGTTGAAAAGCGGCGGATAAATCCGCAGCGGCAACGCCGCCGACATGAACAACGGATTGCGGTTGAGCGCCGCGAGAATAACGCGCCCCACGGCGACCGCCGCCGGATGGCCTTCGGGGATTTGCTCGTTGGCCTTGGTCTTCAGCGACTGATAGCCGGCGGTGACGGCGCCGTCCACCCAGTCGGCCGCTTCCAGCAAGGCGCGGCATTCGGCGGTTTCGACGGGGGTCAGCACTTCGGGGATGTGCAGCAGCATGGGCGGGCGGGTCCTTCTCGCGCGATCGAGGAAGAAAAATAGGCGCCGCCGCCGGCCGGGGGACGACCGACGGCGGCGCCCGCCAGGATCAGAACTTGACGCTGGTGGACAGAACCACCGTCCGGCCGGCGCCGGGGATGGTGTGCGCCCCGCCGCCATGCGACTTGTCGAGATACTTTTTGTCGAAGATGTTGTAGCCGTTTAGCTGCACTTCGACGTTGTCGTTAACGGGGTAAGACGCCATGGCGTCAAACACGGTGTAGCTCGGCATCTTGCCGATGTTGTTGTCGGCGTAGTAACGCGCGCTGACATACTGCATGCCGGCGCCCAGCTTGAGATCCCACGGGGTCTGATAGGTGCTCCACAGCGAGAAGGCGTGACGCGGCGTGTTGGCCAATTCGTTGCCCTGATTTTGCAACGCCTTGGTCACTTCGGAATCGAGGTAGGTGTAACCGCCGAACACCGACCATTCCTTGGTGATTTCGCCGCTGACGCCCAATTCAAGGCCCTGGCTCTGCCGTTCGCCGTTGAGAATGACGGTGTTGCCGGCGGCGTCGGTGTCCCGCACATTGGTCTTGATGGTGCGGAACAAGGCGGCGGTCAGCGACAGCTTTTCGTTCAGCACGTCCCACTTCGTGCCAATTTCATAATTGACGTTCTTTTGCGGGTCGGTGTTGGACGTGGTGGCGTTGAGCGCCCCGGCCAGGCTCTCCGCCGAGGGGTTGTACGACGTGCCGGCGGAGATATAGAAGCTGCCGTACTTCACCGGCTTATAGACGAAGGCGGCGTTCCAGCTCAGCAGATTGTCGGTGCGGTCAAAGCCGGTGGTCGCCCCGCCGACCGCGGTGCTGGAGGTGTCGGCGTCGAAGCGGTCATAGCGCAGGCCGCCGACCACTTCGAACTGCTCGCCGATCTTGATGGTGTCGAAGCCGTAAACGGCGACAGTGCGCCCCACCGCTTCCGATCCGGCGCCGCTGTAGGACCAGCCGCGGTGATTATAGTTGGGGTTGGGATCCCACAGGCTGGTGGCGGGAATCGTTCCGTTGGCGACGACGGTGCGCTGCTTGTATTCTTCCCGGCTCAACTCCACCCCGACGATGGCGGTGTGATCCAACAGCCCGGTCTTAAATTTGAAGGTGGCGTCGGTCTGGTTGATGATCTGGGTGTTTTCCGAATCGCGTCCGCTCTGGCCGCGGGTCACCATGGTGGACGGCGTGAAGCGCGTCGTGCCGGCGGGAAAGCGCGGGATGGTGACGATGTTGAAGCGCGACGACGTGCTGTAGCGGAACTGATTGCGCAGCGAGATCGACTCATTGACTTCGTGCTCCAGCAGTGCTGTGAACATGTCGCGCTGCTGGTCTTCTTTATTCAGACCCTTGACGCCGTACCAGTTGGAGTAATCCACCGGCGGCGTCACCTGACTGAGGTTCGGCAAGCCATAGTCCGGCACGTTGTCGTGCTTTTCGTGCAGGTAGCTCAACGTCAGCTTGGTCGGGCCGTTGAGGCCGAAGGCGATGGACGGCGCCACGCCCCAGCGCTTGTTCTCCGCCTCGTCGCGGCCGGCGTAGTCGGCGGCGTGCGCCATGGCGTTCAAACGCACTGCGACGCCGGGCAGGCCATACTCAGCCAGCGGGATATTCACGTCGGCGGTGGCGCGACGGGTGGCGGACGTGCCGACGCTGGCCGTGCCGGAGATCGACTTGGTCAGGTTCGGCGTCTTGGAATAAAGGCCGATGGAGCCGCCGGCGGCGCCGCGGCCGGAATAGGACGACGACGCGCCTTTGACCACTTCAACCTGTTCCAGGTTGAACGGGTCGCGGTTGTTCATCACCGAAAAATCGCGCATGCCGTCAAGGAACAGGTCGGTGGCGGCCGAGAAGCCGCGAATGCGCAGCTGTTCGCCCTGCGCGCCGCCGCCTTCGCCGGCGCCGAAGGTGATGCCCGGCGAGTTGCGCAGAATGTCGCGCAGCGTCGTGGCGTTCTGATCTTCGATCACCGCTTTCGGGATGACCTGAATGGATTGCGGCGTGTTGACCAGCGGCGACGGGCGCTTCACCGAAGCCGACCGGTCGACCTTGTAGTCGTCGGCGGCGGTCTGACCTTCCACCGAAATAGCGGGAAGCTGTTCGGCGGACGATTTCACGGTCGTCGGCGTTTGCGCTTGGGCGGTCTGCGCTTGCGCGACGCCGGGCAGCGCGGCGCTTCCCAAAGCAAGGCCCAGCGTCGAGGCGGCGACGAAGCTGCGGGAAACGCGGGTGGATCGGATCACCGCCGCTGGCTTGGCGGTCTTTTCAATGTCGGACAATGCGGCCCCCATTTCACTGTCTGGCGCTGCAAAACTGTTGTTTGCAGTGCGGCGTAAATCATGCGATTGATAATTAGTCGCATTATTGTGGGGCCTGCAAATGATTTTATGCAATTGAGAATCGGTCGCAGTATATTAGGGATCGATGTGTGACAAATCAGTAACATCAAACATTCGGGTTCAGCGAGGCGGCCAGAGAACGTCTGAGGTGATGTCGGCGAGAGTGACGCAGCCGTTGAGCGCCATGGCGACTTCAAATTCCGCCCGCAGAATCGTCAGCATGTGCAAAACCCCCACCGGACCGGCGACCGCTAACGCATGCATGAGGGGCTGACCGATCATCACCGCGTCGGCGCCCAAGGCCAGCGCTTTCAGCACGTCCGTGCCGCGCCTTACGCCGCCGTCCATCAGCAGCGCCACCCGCCCCTTGACCCGCGCCGCCACGGCGCGCAGCGCTTCTAGGCTGGCCGGCAGGGTGTCGAGGGTGCGCCCGCCATGATTGGAGACGACGAGCCCATCAGCCCCCAGATTCACCGCCCGTTCGGCGTCGGCGGGGTGGATCACGCCCTTGACGATCAGCGGCAGCCGGGTTTGCCCCCGCAGCCATTCGATATCCGCCCAGGTCGGGGCGCCGTCCAGCAAGCCCTTGAACACCGGGCTTTCCCCCGGCCCGGCGTGAGAAACCGGCCGAACCGCGCCTGCCATATTCACCGCCCGGACATCGGGCGGCAGAGCGAAGCCGGCGCGCTGTTCGACATTGCGCACCCCGGCGATAGGCGCGTCGACCGTCACCATCAGCGCCCGATAGCCGGCCGCTTCGGCGCGGCGCACCAGATGCAGCGCGAATTCCCGCCCACCCACCATGTAGAGCTGAAAAATCAGCGGCGCCTGTGCGACGCTCGCCACTTCTTCGATTTGCGCGCTGGCCATGGAACTGACGCACATCCAGGCGCCGCAGGCCGAAGCCCCCAGCGCCGCGGCGATCTCCCCATCCGGGTGCGCCAGCTTTTGAAACGCCACTGGCGCCAGCAGGATGGGAAACGGTAAGCCCATGCCAAACAATTGGCCGGCGGTGCTGGCGGACGACAAATCAGCCAGCACCCGGCCAGACAATTCCAGCCTATCGAACGCCTCTCGGTTGCGGGTCAGCGTCAACCCGTCGCCCGCCCAACCGGAAACATACGCCCACGCGTTGTCGTCAAGCCGCTGGCGGGCGTAGCGCTCGTAATCAAAGGCGCTGACGGCGTCCGGCGGCACGGGAGAGTTCATAACGGCGACCACTTCTTTGATTAGCGCAGCGCGTAGCGCACCGGCGCCACCAGTTCGATAATGCTGCGGCCGTCGCCTTCGGGCGGCGGCGGCAACGGCTGGGCGCGCTGCACCAGGGCGACGGTCTCTTCATCCAACTCGACAAAGCCCGAGCCGCGCTCCAGCCGGGCGTAGATCACCTTGCCTTGGCGATCCATGGCGAAGCGGACATAGGCCACGCCTTGCTCGCGCCGGGCCTGCGCCATGCGCGGATAGCGCTTATGCCGCTCCAGATGCGCTAGCAACGTGCTTTGCCAAGTGCGCACCGATTGTGACGGGGCGGAACTGGCGGCGACCGGCGCTTCAGTCGGCGCTTGAACAGGCGGGCTGGGCGACGACGGCTGAACGACTTCCTTTGGTTTGGGCGGCCGCGGCTTCTCCACCTTGCGCTCAATCTTTTTCGGCGGCGGTTCCGGTTTGGGCGGAATCACCACTTCCGGCTTGGGCGGCGGCTCGGGTTCCGGCGGCGGCGGTTCCGGCGGCGGCTCGGGCTCCGGC
>CALGOL010000044.1 GCA_937960755.1 uncultured Azospirillum sp. | reverse complement strand
AAAGCGCCCTCCGGCGTGGCCGCCACCCCCGCCGCGCCCCGACGCACCGCGCCGGGGAACAACGCATAGGCGATCCCTTCGATCACCAACACCAGCGCTAGCGCCGTGGCGACGTCGCCCAGCGCCAGCCCGCCGAAATCCTCGCCCACCGGCTGATCCGACTACTTCGCCGGCGCCTGCCGCAAAGCGGCCGGGCCATCGCTGAAATAACGGAAGAACTCGCTGTTCGGCGACAGCGCCATGGTGGTGTTGCGGTCGTTCAAAGCGCCGCGATAAGCTTCAAGCGAGCGGTAAAAGGCGTAAAACTTCGGGTCGGTGGCGGTGGCGGCGGCGATGATCGACAGCGCCTGATTGTCGCCTTCGCCGCGCATGATCTGGGCGTCGCGCTGGGCTTCGGCCAGAATGACCGTGCGTTCGCGGTCGGCGCGGGATTTGATCTGCTGCGACTGTTCTTGACCCTGGGCGCGGGCTTCGGAGGCTTCGCGCACGCGCTCCGACCGCATGCGGGCGAAAATCGCCTGGCTGGTTTCCTCCGGCAGGTCGGCGCGGCGGATGCGCACGTCGACGATCTCAATGCCGAAGCGCTTGGCCTCAAGATTCACTTGGGTGCGGATGTCGGTCATGATGCGGGCGCGCTCTTCCGACAGCACCGCCAGCAGCGTGGCGCTGCCCAGCACGCGGCGCAGCGACGAATTGACGACGTTGTTCAAGCGGCCTTCGGCGGCGGTTTCCGACTGCACCGACTGGAAGAAGCGCAAGGGATCGGTGATGCGGTAGCGGGCGAAGGCGTCGACGTCCAAGCGCTTTTGGTCGGCGAGGATCACCTGCTCCACCGGCGGGTCAAGGTCGAGCACCCGGCGATCCATCATCACCACGTTCTGGATGAACGGCACCTTGAACTTCAGCCCCGGCTCCTGCACCACCCGCACCGGCTGGCCGAATTGCAGCACCAGCGCCTGGCGGGCCTCGTTGACGACGAACAGAGCGTTGGAGCCCAAGAAAGCGACGGCGGCGATGACGGCCCCGGCGACAGCGACGGATTTTTTCATTTTCTCGTCCTCCGGGTCACTGTTGGCGCGGCGCCGGGCGAGCGTCGCCGCCGGCCCAACTGGGGATAAGCTGATTAAGCGGCAGATAAGGCACGACGCCCGTTCCGGCGCCCGCCGAACCGCCGCTCGACCCCGCCGTTCCGGCCGCTTCGGACCCGATGATGACCTTGGGCGTGTTCTTCAAGATTTCTTCCATAGTCTCCAGATACATGCGCTGGGACACCACGTCTTTCGACTGGGAATACGCCTGATAGATTTTGGCGAAACGCTGGGCGTCGCCGTTGGCGAGGCTGACCACCTGTTCGCGATAGGCCGACGCTTCCTGGATCAGCCGCTCGGCTTCGCCGCGGGCGCGCGGAATGATGTCGTTGCGGTAGGATTCCGCTTCGTTGCGCAAGCGCTCGCGGTCGGAGCGGGCGCGCTGCACGTCGTTGAAGGCGTCGATGACCGGGGCGGGCGGATCGGCCTTTTGCAACTGCACCTGCGTCACTTCGACGCCGGACTCGTACTCGTCGAGCATCGCCTGCAACAGCGCCTTGGTCTGGGTTTCGATCTGCTGGCGGGCTTCGGTCAGCGCCGGCTGCAATTCGGTGCGGCCGATGACTTCGCGCATCGCGCTTTCCGCCGCCTTCTTGACCGTCGACTCGGGGTCGCGGATCTTGAACAGGAAGTGGCCGGCGTCCTTAATCACCCAGAACACCGAAAAGTCGATGTCGATGATGTTTTCGTCGCCGGTCAGCATCAAGGATTCGTCGGCGACGTCGCGGTCGGCGCGGCGCGCGTCGCCGGTTCCGCTGGACCGATAGCCCACTTCGATGCGGTTGACCCGCGTCACCTTGGGCAGAAACACGGTTTCAATCGGGGCGGGCAGGTGATAGCGCAAGCCGGGCTGTTCGGTGCGCACCCATTCGCCAAAGCGTAAGACGACCCCCTGTTCGTCGGCGCCGACGCGGTAGATGCCGGTGGCGAGCCAAGCCGTCGCCACCGCGCCGACCACCAAGGCCAGCCCGCGCCCGCCGCTGAAGCCGCCGAGATCGGAAGAGCACACGTCTCAACTCCAGTCACCTTGTAA
>CALGOL010000043.1 GCA_937960755.1 uncultured Azospirillum sp. | reverse complement strand
GTGGTGGGGCAGGGCCATTTGCTCGCCCCCGCCGCGCCGCTGGGACGGATGGTGGCGGCTGGCCGGCTGTCCTCGCTGATTTTGTGGGGGCCGCCGGGCTGCGGCAAGACCACGCTGGCGCGGTTGCTGGCCGGCGTCGGCGATCTGGAGTTTGAGCCGCTGTCGGCGGTGTTTTCCGGCGTCGCCGACCTGCGCAAAGTGTTCGACCGCGCCCGCGAACGGCGGGCGGCGGGGCGGGCGACCTTGCTGTTCGTCGATGAAATCCACCGCTTCAACCGGGCGCAGCAAGACGCTTTTCTGCCTTACGTCGAAGACGGCACGGTGACGCTGGTGGGCGCCACCACGGAAAACCCGTCGTTCGAGCTGAACGCGGCCTTGCTGTCCCGCGCCCAAGTGCTGGTGCTGAAGCGGTTGGACGACGCGGCGCTGGAAACCCTGTTGGCGCGGGCCGAAACGGCGCTGGGCCGCCCCTTGCCGCTGGATGGTCCGGCGCGCGACGCGCTGAAAGCCATGGCGGACGGCGACGGCCGCTATCTGCTCAATCTGGCGGAAGCCTTGACCGTGCTGCCCGCCGATTCGCCGCCGCTGGATTCGGCGGGGCTTGCCGAACTGCTGCAAAAGCGCGCGCCGCTTTATGACAAGGCGCAGGAAGGCCACTATAATCTTATCAGCGCGCTGCATAAGTCGCTGCGCGGCTCCGACCCCGACGCGGCGCTGTACTGGTTGGCCCGCATGCTGGCGGGGGGCGAAGACCCGCGCTTCATCGCACGACGCCTCACCCGCTTCGCGGTGGAGGATGTCGGTTTGGCCGATCCGGCGGCGCTGACCCAGGCGATTGCGGCCTGGGAGGCTTATGAGCGCCTTGGCAGCCCGGAAGGCGAATTGGCGCTGGCGCAACTGGTGATCTATCTGGGGGCGGCGCCCAAATCCAATGCGGCTTACGTCGCCTATAAGGAATCGATGAAAGCGGCCGGCGCGACCGGCTCGCTGACGCCGCCGGCCCATATCCTCAACGCGCCCACCCGGCTGATGAAGGATTTGGGCTACGGCAAGGGCTACGCCTACGATCACGACGCCGAAGACGGCTTCTCCGGCCAGAATTATTTCCCCGACGGCATGGCGCGGCGCAATTTTTACCGCCCGGTCGAACGCGGCTTTGAGCGCGAGATGAAAAAGCGGCTGGATTACTGGGCGCGCCTGCGGGACAAGCGCGCGGCTTCAGTCGAGCCGACCGGCGAGTAGCGCGCCGCGCGACGCCATGAAGTAAAGCCCGGCGTGATGGGTCTGCGCCCTGGGATGCGCCGCCGTATCGGGCAGTCCCAGCTTGCGAGCGACTTCCAGCGGCAGGTCATAGGTGGCGCAAGCCGGCTCATACACCACGACGTCGCGCAAATCGCCGGTCAGACCGTGATTGCGCGCCGACAACAGAGTCAGCACGAAATCCATCACGCAAATGTCGGTGCAGATGCCGACCACCACCACCGTCTCCAGCTTATGGCCGACGATCCAGTCGGAAACCCCGTTGCCGCCATCCGCCCGCACGCCGCCGATGTAAAAATTGATGCAGTCTTTCGCCAGCAGCGTGACGCCGGGCGCTGTTTCAAGCCATTGCAGCGCCGGAACCAATTGGTCGTCGCCAGTGCCTTGCAGGCAATGGGGCGGGTAGGGCGGCTCGGGCTTGGCGGGATCGTGGCTATCGAGGGAGACCAGCACCGGCAGACCGCCGGCCAAAAAGCGCCCCGCCAGCGCGTCGGTTTCCGCCACCATCTGCTCCACCACGGCGTCGGGCGCCGGCGGGGCCAGCGGGCCGCAACCCGGCGTGCAGAAGCCGTTGACCTCGTCGATAATCACCAGCCCGGCGCGCTTGCCGGTCAGCGGGTAGGCTTGCAAGGCGATGGGCAGGCTGTCGGCGATGCTCGCGGTCATGGCTGCTGGCTCCGGCGGTTGGCGGCGGGATCTTGACAATAATGCGCCGCCGCCGCGACCGCCAAGGCTGCTGATTTATTTGCCGGACGAATCGTCACCGCTTTTGCGCAGCGGCGCCGCCCGTTGCAGCACCCCAAACCAGAACGGCGCGCCCAGCGACGCCGCCGCGATGGTCAGCAGCCAGCCCGGAACATGGCTCATTGCGGCGGCGAAAACGTTGGCGTCGTTGACGGTGCGCCAGCCGACCGGCAGGCCGTTAAGCTGTTGAATCGCTGTCCGTAACGCCTTGCCTTGGCAATCAACGCTCTCCAGCGCCTTGGCGCCGTCCGCGTCGGGCGGGCAGGCGGACTTGACAAAGTCGGGGTTGCCGGCGGCGGCGACCGCCTGTTGGGCGAAGCTTTGGCGCAATGCGCCGTCGCTCCACAGCGCCTCGGCGATGCGCACCGAATCAATGTTGCAACTGACGACGATCACCGCCGCCAGCGCCAGCGTCACGGTTTGAATGCGCGTTTTGTACCAGTCCGACGCTTGGCTCATCGCTTGATCGTACCATGTGGCGATGGCGTCCACCGCCGCTTGCGCCTTGGCGGCTTCTTCCGCCGTCGTCGCTTGCGCCTGGGCGATGATCGGCGTCAGCCGGTCCTTGACCGCCGTATTGGTGATCGACCCCACCAGTTCGCCGATGTTGGCGAACGCCTTACTGACGTCGTCGAACGGCTTTTCGTTGTTCTTGACGTCGTTCAGCACCGCCACCAACGCGGTGGCGAATAGTTGGGGATTGATGCGCGGGGCGACGCGATCGCCAACCGCGAGATCGTTTATCAGCGGATGTTTCAGCACCTGCGCCGTCAGAGAATCCGGCGGGGCCGTCGCCGCTTCATTTCCCACCACCGCCTTGGCGGGATTCCGCACCTTGCTATGGCCGATGATCCAGCCGGCCAAACGGCTGCGCAAACCGCCGGCGCCCTGGGGGGCCGCCGCCGGGCTTTCGCCGAACATGGTGAGCAACCCTTGCACCAGATTGACCGAACGCAAGCGCAGCATGGACGCAATGAGTTCGACGCCAGCGGTCACGGCGATGGCCACAATAAGATAGACGAATATCATGCCAATTGCGGTGTCTATTAGTTTAAATTGCTCCGCTTCCATAATTGAATACCCTTGTATGATTTTTAGTGTTATGCTTGAATATTATTTTTTATTTGTTTTGTTTTGAAAAGGCGGATTTTCAAAAAAAAGCGCGCCGGAACGATTGACCGCGCCCCGCCCGCCCGCGCTTAATAAGCCGGATGAATAATTCGTAGGGCGAAACCATGGATCTGACCGGCGACGTGCGCATTCCGGCGGCGCGAGAGGCGGTGTGGCGGGCGCTGAACGACCCGGAAGTCTTGCGCCGCTGCATCCCCGGCTGTGAACGGATGGAGCGGGAGGGCGACGACGTCTTCACCGCCACCGTGGCGGCCAAGGTCGGCCCGGTCAGCGCCAAATTTTCCGGCAAAGTCAGTTTGCAGGATGTCGACGCGCCCAACGGCTATCGGCTGGTGGGGGAAGGAACCGGCGGCGTCGCCGGCTTCGGCAAGGGCGAGGCCGCCGTGACCTTGATCGAGGAGGAGGACGGGCGAACCGTGCTTTCCTACGTCGCCAAGGCCAAAGTGGGCGGCAAGCTGGCGCAGATTGGCCAACGCTTGGTCGATGCGACGGCGCGCAAGCTGGCGGACGATTTTTTCACCCGTTTCGCCGCCGAGGTCGGCGGACCGGCTTCCGACGACATCGCCGCCGAACCCGCGTCGGCGGGGGGGTGAGGCTTGCCGGCGGAACGTCCGATTCGGTTGGTCGCGGTCGCCGCCCTGGCGGCGGTTTGCGGCGCGGCCGGCGCCGTCTTGGCCGCGTCGCCAAAATCAGAGCTTTCCACCGAAATCGCCTTGGACAAAACCGCCCAGTGCAGAACCGCCCTGGCGGGCAACCGCGACCACGCCTTTCGACTGGCCCGCCGCAATCTGTTCGGCATGGGGGTGCGGCGCAATCCGCGCACCGGGGTGGCGTGGCTGCGGGTCGCCGCCGCTTTGGGCCATGCCGAAGCGACGCGGTTATTGATTTAC
>CALGOL010000042.1 GCA_937960755.1 uncultured Azospirillum sp. | reverse complement strand
ACGCCGGCGCCAGGTCGCCGGTCAGCCGCCAGACCCGCTCCGCTTTACGATAGGCTTTGGCGTGGGCGTCGCTTTTGTTCAGCCACTGGTCGCGGCGCAGCGCCAGCGCGTCGTCGTCGGGCGCCGCCTGCACCCGCATCAGCCAGTCCAGCGCTTCTCGCCAGACGGGATCGTCGACGTGCGGTTCATCGATCATATCGGTCATCCGTTGGTCCGCCGCCGCCGCGTCGTCTCCTCCCGGTCCAGCCGTTCGGCGCAGCAGGTCAGCGCGTCGCGCACCAATTGGTGGGCCAGCCCAACCGATATGCCCATGGTCGCCGCCGCCTGTTGCAAGGTGCGGCCGTGCAGCCGGTGCAGTTCAAACACCCGGCGGGTGCGCTCCGGCAGTTCCGCCAACGCCAAAGTGACGGCGCGCAACTCGTCACGGTAGAGCGCTTCATGTTCCGGGGTAGGGGCGGCGGAGGCGATGGATTGCAACAAATCCTCCCCTGACGGCGGCCCGCCTTGCGATGTTTCCCGCCTCAGCCAGTTGAGCGCCAGATTGCGCACCGTGCGGTAAAGATAGGCCGCCGGATGCGTGATCGCGTCGGCTCCGCCGCCAACGCGGCCGCCAGCGCAGGAGAAGCGCAAATAAGCGTCTTGCACGATGTCTTCCGCCCGCGCCCGGCAGCCCAGAATCGGCGCGGCGTAGTCCACCAGCGCCGCCCGGTGGGCGAGATAAAGCTCTGTGCTGTCCTTGCCGCGCTTCACGTCGTCGTCCGTCCGTTGGTCGCCCGCGGTTGATAAGGCCCGTCGGTCGGACGATACGGCCGAACGCATATAAACTGCAAGTAATTCTCATTAGCGGCTAAGCGACGGGTCTGCGGCGCCCGGCGGCTTGATGCGCAGGTAATCCCTGACTTTGGCGTTGCGCCAGTTGATATCGCGATGGCCGCGGGCTTTGCGCGCCGCGCGGCACGCCGCCAACGCCTGCTTGCGCGGATCGGTTGTTTCCGTAGGGCGCAGGTCCGCGGGGAGTGTCGCCAGAACCGCGTCGGCGACGTTTGGCGGCGGCGGCGGGCCGTCGCGCAGCCACTTCCCGGCGTCTAGAAACGCATCCCGCATCATCAGGGCGATCATGTAATCGCAGGCCGATTGCAAGCCGGGGTCGAGCTTTCCCGGACTGGCGCTGACCATCGGCAGGATCGGGGCGAGAGAAGGCGCGCAGAGATTGGCGTAAATTTCCGCATTCCAATAGAGCGCGGCGATACTGCGGAAATGATTGATGTCGCGCACGTTCTCCAGCCCCGACTCCGCCATCGGCAGGATTTCAATTTTTGGCTTGGTGACGACGACGGTGTCGTTCGACACGTCGACGTAGAGCGCGCCGATCTGGATGGCGTTTTGAAAATACTGGCCGCGCAAAGCGCCCCACACCCGGCGCACCACGCCGCCGCGGGCGACGAAACCATGCAGCAGGCGATCAACGCCGCTAAGTTCCGGCTGGCGCAGGCGCCGGGACATTCGCAAAAAGACGTCGCGGGTGATCTCTTCGCAGCGCCCATAAGGATAGGCCTTGCGGGCGGCGGGCGGCAGACGGTGGGATAGGTCGGTGTCGGTTTCCGCCCGCAGCGCGTAAAACCATGCGGCCAAGACGTCGTCGGCGGCGTTGACGAGTTCCGCCGTCAGCGCCGCTTGAAGCGGATCGACCGGAAGGATTTGCTGCGGCGACATCATCGGCGATTTCATAAGACCGCCCAACGGCGCCGCCAAGGAAATTTCGTCAGACGCCGCGTCGCCCCCTTTTGTTGCACTATTTATAATTTAAATTACATATGCTGCTTTATATTAAAAAAAATACCGCATCAGATAATGCGTTAAAATGATAGATTTTATTTATTAAATCAACCAAAAGATAAGGCTTTTAACGTAGTTCAAATAACCGTGTTCGGGACAAATAAAAAATAAATCCGCATTGCTCGCGCACAGTCTTGAGCCGAGACTGGTTTGCATCTAGCTTCATCGGCGTGATGAGCTGTCGCCATTGCGCGCTTGCCGCCGCACCCGCCATTGGCGGCGCGCCCGACAACCAGTTGACCTAAACCGGTGTTCGAACATGACCTTTGTCCGCAAGAGCTCTTCAGCCGAAATGCGCAAATCCCCCATCGCCGTTTTGGCGCTGGAGCCGCGGTTCATGTTCGACGCCGCCGGGGTCGCCACGGCCGCGGAAACGCTGAACGACCCGCCGCCGCCAGACGGATCGACCCAAGAGATCGCCGCCGCCGACAGCCGCGCAATTGTCGCCGCCGACGCCCCCGCCGCGCATGACGGCGAGCCGGCGGTCAATGTCGATACCCCGGCCTATCAGGAAATCCGCCCCGCCGACCCCGACGCCAATCAGGGCAAGAAGGAGGTCGTCTTTATTGAAAACAACGTCGCCGATTACCAGACCCTGATCGACGGCGTGAAGCCGGGCGTCGAGGTGGTGCTGCTGGACGCCCGCGGCGACGGGCTGGCCCAGATGGCCGACTGGGCGGCGGGCAAGTCCGGCTACGACGCCATTCATGTCGTCAGCCACGGCGCCGAGGGCCAAATCAACCTGGGCGCCTTGACCTTGGACACGGGGACGGCGGTCGACCGCGCCGCCGATCTGACGACCCTGGGGGGCGCGCTGACCGAGAACGGCGATTTGCTGCTCTATGGTTGTTCGGTGGCGTCCGGTGAGGGCGAAGGCTTCATCGCCGTGATGGCGGCGCGCACCGGGGCCGACGTGGCGGCGTCGGATGATTTGACGGGGGCGGCGCTGTTGGGGGGCGATTGGCAACTCGAGTCCGTTTTCGGTGAAATTGATCGGGTGGATGCCATTGACCTTGCGTCCATTGAACGCTTCAACAATCTGCTGGCAAACCCGTCCACTGGCACCACAAATTTTAACTCCGCAACGACCACTGGCCTTGCGAACGGAAATGGAACCACAACGGTTTCTGCCACCGATGTATTCAGCACCGGCTGGGACTTCTCTGCGACATCCCCGGTCAACACTTCCAATTCCAACATTCTGCGCGGGTCCTCAACCGGTG
>CALGOL010000041.1 GCA_937960755.1 uncultured Azospirillum sp. | reverse complement strand
GGCTGCTTAGAACCGAATATTTACAACTTTCCATCCTAAAAAGCGGCAAGCGGGACTATCTTTTTGCGCAAAAAAGGCGAGGGATGGAAAGCGGCGTCGCCTATTCCGAATTTCACATGTCGGCTGGCGAGCGCGCCGTTTTACGCCTTACCATGGACATCGCGGAGCTTACCGACGCCTTGGTGCTGATAGATGAAATTGATACAGGTCTGCATCCGGGACTCCAGCAACAACTCATGCTGGAATTACAGAGATTGGCGGTCCGCAATAATCTTCAGATCATCGTAACGACTCACAGCGTCGCCGTTCTCGACTGCGTGCCGCCGGAAGGACGAATTTTTATAGAACGTTCCGAGGATGGCGCTTTTGTCCGCCCGCCCTATCGGGACATCATTGAACGCGCATTGTACGGAGATTCAATACGTAAGTTTTCGGTGCTCTGCGAAGATGATGTCGCCGAAGGCGTCACCCGCGGCATATTCGACCACATCGCCGCTAAACTCAACCTCCGACATAGCGACCTGGTGATCGAACGCGACACTGGTAAAGATGAATTTATTGGTCACATCCGCACATTAGGTCGGGCGAAGGTTCTTGACGGCTTTATCTTCATACTGGATGGAGACGCGCGGAATCTCGCGGCTAATCTAACCGCTGAACTTACAAAATTCGGCGTCGGGCAGGAGCCGCTGTTTTTACCCGGAGCGGACGCGCCCGAAAAATGGATATGGGAGAAGCTGAAAGCCCGTGTCGCGGCCTACGAACCTCAACTGGGGCTGGCTGGTGGCGCCCTTGGCGACATGTTGACCAACTTGGAATCAGTTTATGAAGGCGCGCTTGGGAAACCGGGAGACATCCCCAAGGAACGCTTCATCGCGCTCACCGACAAGTTGGCCCGCTCCCCGTCCGAACTGGCGCGTATCGTCGGCAAGACGGAGTCGGAGCGCAAAGAAGATGCGTCTCTTGTTGATCTCATCGACTCGTTGGAGCGCGCCGTCAGACGCTGGCAAGAATAGGCCGCGTCACGCCGGCGCGGCGGCGGCGGCGGCCTCGCGCTCCGCCGCGCGTTCGGCGAAGGAAGCGTGCTCTTCCCGCTGGATGATGTAGGCTTGGGCGTCGTCTTCCGGCAGCGGGCGGGAAAAATGATAGCCCTGCACTTCCTGGCAGCCCAAACGGCGCAGGTAATGGAACTGCGACAGCGTCTCCACCCCTTCCGCCACCACGTCCAGCTTCAGCCGGCGGGCCAGGTCGATGGTGACGATGCAAATCGCCGCGTCGCTGGCGTCGGTTTCCAACTCGCGGACAAAACCGCGGTCGATCTTCAAGCGGTCGATGGGAAACAGCTTCAGATACGACAGCGACGAATAGCCGGTGCCGAAATCGTCGATCGCCAGCGAAACGCCCATGTCCTTTAGCGACTTGAGAATGGCTATGGCGCCTTTCGGATCGTCCATCGCCATGGACTCTGTCATCTCGAGCTCCAGGTCGGACGGCGACAGCCCGCTTTCATGCAACGCCGCGGCGACGTCGTGGCGGAAGCTGGCGTTGCGGAACTGACGCGCCGAAATGTTGACGCACAGCCGCACCCCAGACACTCCGGCGTCGCGCCAGCGCCGCATGGTGCGGCAAGCGGTGCGCAGCACCCAGACGCCGACTTCCGAAATCAGCCCGGTTTCTTCCAGTATCGGGATGAACTTGTCGGGCGGGGCGAGGCCGCCGTCGGGCCGGCGCCAACGCAACAGCGCCTCCACCGCCGCGACTCGGCCGGTCAAACTGTCGATAATCGGCTGATAATGCAGAATGAACTCTTCATCCTTCACGGCGCGGGCCAACTCCGCCTCGAGCATCAGCCGTTCGCCCACCACCGCGTTCAGCGTCGCGTCGAAGTAACGATAGCCGCCGCGCCGCGCCGCTTTGGCGCTGTACATGGCGATGTCGGCGTTCTTCATCAGCGTGACGCGGTCGCCGCCATCGTCGGGAAAAATACAAATGCCGATCGACGCCGAACATTCCAAGTAATGATTTTCGATCAAGGAGGGCTCGGCGATACGGCTAAGCATTTTCTCGGCCACCGCCGCCGCCGCTCGCGCCTCCGCAATCTCATTCAACACGATGATGAACTCGTCGCCGCCCAGCCGCGCCACGGTGTCGGATTCCCGCACGCAGGCCGTCAGTCGTTGCGCCATCATCGCGATCAGCCCGTCGCCGACCGAATGCCCCAGCAGGTCGTTAATCGATTTGAAGCGATCCAGATCGACAAACAGCACCGCCAGCCGGCGACCATTGCGCCGCGCCGCCGCCAAAGACTGATCGAGATGGATTTCCAGCGCATAACGGTTGGCGAGGCCGGTCAGGCGGTCGCGGAACGCCATTTCCCGCAACGCCTCCTGCGCCTTTGACAATTCCTCCGCCGCTTCAAAAACGCGGGCGATCTCCTCGCTCGACGGCGGCGGCAGCGTCATGCCGTCGCCAATGCCCTTGCGCTGCGCCGACAAATAGTCGGCCGCCGCCAGCAACGGCCGCAAAAGATGGTTGCGGGCGAACAAAAGCAGCAACAACGAGCCGCCCAAACCCACCAGCGCGCCAAAAACCGTGGTCAGCGTAATGACGTCGGCGAGGCGGGAGATCTCCTCCGCGTCGGCGGTGGTGCGCGCCACCATCACCGCGGCGGCGGCGTCGGCGAGATCGGAAGAGCACACGTCTGAACTCCAGTCACCTTGTAATCTCG
>CALGOL010000040.1 GCA_937960755.1 uncultured Azospirillum sp. | reverse complement strand
CCCGCCGCCCCGATCTCGCCGTGCGCGCGCTCCAACCGCTGGGCCGGCGCGAAGCGATCATGGCGGCGCTCGACCGCAACTTCGATCTCGCCATTGCGCGGGGCGATCCGCAACGCGCCCGCGCCACGCTGGCGGAGGCCGAAGCGGTGTTCGATCCGGTGTTCGACATTCAGCTCAGCTACGGCCGGCAGGACACCTATCGCCGCACCCGCATCGGGTCGGTGCGGCCGAAAGTGTTCGTGCCGCAAGGCAACGAAAGCGTCTATTTCGACCCGTTTTCCGATATCGAAGACCGCTATTGCACATTGCGCTGCCGCGTCAATGTGCTGAAGGAACTCACCATCGATTGGACGCCGGAAGACCGCACGGTGGTGGCGTTCGAATTTTACGAAAATCTGGAAACCGCGGTGGTGGACGGCGAACGCATCGACACCAGCCCGGGGCGCAGCTTCGGCCACCCCAAGCAACAAGTCACCGCCACCATCGCGGTGACGCAGAACCTGCCCTGGGGCGGCTCGCTGACGTTGACCGATCAGACGATCCAGCAATACGTCTATTACCGGCGCGGCTTTGAATGGCCGGGCGGGCAATGGACCACCAACATCACCGGCTCGTTCACCACGCCGCTGCCTTACACCAAGGGGTTCGGCGAAAGCGGCGCCAACGCGGTGCGGGAGAAAAAGGCCCGCATCAACGCGGAACGGTCGGACCACGAATTCGACCGCGCGATCCAGGCGATCTTACGCGATACGGAGGCGGCGTATTTCGATTTGGCGCGCGCCGGCGAAGCGCTGGCGACCTCGGTGCAGGTCGAGCGGCTGACGACGGCGCTGCGCGACCGCATAAAACGCATGTACGACCAGCAACTCGCCACCCGCTATCAGGCGGCGCAAATGGACGCGGAAGTATCGAAGGCCGGGCTGGACATTGAGCGGGCGCTGGAAAATTACATCTCGTCATCAATCCGGCTGGGCGGCTTGATCGGCGACGTCGAACTGGCCAAGGGCCGGGTGCTTTACCTGCCCATCGCCTTCCGTCCGGCGCTGGAGAAGCAAAGCAAGACGCCCAGCTTGAAAGACGCCTGGGAGCAGGCGAAAAAGACCCGCCCGGATCTCCACATCGCCAACCTCGACCAGCGCACCGCCGAGCTTAGCGCCGCCCAGGCGCGCAACGAAGCCCAGCCGGACTTGGCGTTTTCCGGCAACATCGTTTCCGGGCAAAAAGCCGACGTCTACGGCTATCGCAATCCCATCTCGACCCACACCGCGCTGACCCAGCCGGATTCGCTGAACCAGACGTTCAGCCTGACCTTCACCCGGCCATGGGACAACCGCGCCGCGTTGTCCCGGCTGTCGCAAGCCCGGTTGGGATTGGAGTCGCAAACGCTGGGAACCCGCGCCAGCGAGGCGTCGGTGAAGCGCGAGTTGACCGAAGCCTTGACCGCCTTGCAAACCGCGCGCAGCAATGAAAAATCCCGCGCGCGGGAAGCCAGGGCGCTGTTGGACGCCTATGAAAGCTACGAGCGCAGCCTTGAGGCCGGCGTCGCCTCGGAAGACGAAATATTCAACACGTTGCGCCGCTACATGGCGGCGGAGTTGGGCCGAGTAGCCGCGATGACCGAACGGCGGCGAGCGGAGAACAATTTGCTCTACGCCCAAGGGCTGATCGCCGCCGTGCTGCCCGCCGACATCGCCGCCGGCAAAGCCGACCGGGAAAGGCTGAAGGCGCTGTTGTCCAGCGGGCGGTTGAACCATTTCGCCGCCCCCATATCCGCCCAATCGTCCGCCAAACAACCCTGACGCCCGCCCCCAAGGAGACAAGTCCCATGAGCTTCGTCGTTTTTTCGCCCCGCGACGCCGTTTTCGCCGGGCTGTTGGCGGAACGTCTGGCGACGTTGAACGGCGCGCCCGCCGAGCATTTCGCCGTCGAGCCGAGACAAGAAGCGCCAGCCAGCGTCGACGGCGTCGCCCTGACCTGGGGCGGGGTGCGGCTTGACGCCGCCCGCGGGATTTATGTCGGCGGCTTTCGCTACGAAGACCCCGTTCTACCGCCGCCCAGTCTGGAGGCCGACTGGTCGTTCTGGCAAAGCCGTCACGTGCTGCGCCAGCAAAGCTATAGTTTTATGTGGAGCTTGCTGTCGCGGGTCGAAGCCGCCGGAGCGCGACTCTATAACCCGCCGTCGGCGCACCTTAACTTGTTCTGCCGCCAGCGCCCGCTCGACCAATTGCGCGCCGCCGGCCTGCCCGCGGTCGCGACGACGTTGACCAACGATCCCGCCATGGCGGCGGAAGCGCAGGCGCGTCATCAGACCACCGTCTGGCGGCCCGCCAACGGCCGCGCCGCTTGGCAGGTGTTTCGCGACAAGCAGCGTCAACATTTGGTCGGCGCGGACCGGCCGCCGGTGCTGCTGGCGCCGGCGGCGCCCGGCGTTCTGGTCCGGCTCTATGTCGTTAATGGCGAAATCGCTCTGGCTCTGACAGCGGCGCCGCCGGCGCGCGACGCGGTGGAGCGTTTCGAGGTGTTGCTCGGCGTCGACCCGGCGACCTTGCCGGGGGCGACCGACGCCGCACGACGGGCGACGGAAGTCCTCAACCTAAACTGGGCGATCTTGACGGCGCTGAGCGACGATGACGGCGTGACGTTCTACGACGTCGATCCCGATCCGGCGATGGACGATCTGCCCGCCGCCGTGCAGGCGCATCTCGCCGACGCTCTGGCCTGCGGCATGATTGGGCGGCCGATCCCGGCGGCGCCCGCCGCATTGCGCGAACCGCGCGACACCTTGCTGCTGCGGCGCATGCTGGTGATACAGTTTGAAATGGAGGCGACTAAGCACGCGCCTTGACGAAACGGGCGAGCACGACCGTGATGTTGTCGTGACCGCCCAAATCATTCGCCATGCCGACCAGCCGCGCGGCGGAAGAATCGAGATCCGCCCCGCCCTGCACCAATATTTCCGCCAGCGAGCCGTCGGTTACCATGCCCGTCAAGCCGTCGGAGCACAGCAGATAAATGTCGCTGGGATCGATGATGTGAACCGAGATTTCCGGGTCGACGTTTTCCGACGTGCCTAAAGCGCGGACGATGATGTTCTTATGAGGCGCTTGGCCGCGCTGGCCATTGTCCAGCCAGATTTGATAAAGCGAATGATCGCGGGTCAGTTGGCGCAATTCGCCGCGGCGCAGGCGGTACAACCGGCTGTCGCCGGCGTGAAACGCCACCAGCTTGTCAGAGCCTTCGACCCGCCACAGCCCGACCACCGTGGTGCCCATGCCGCGCCCATCGGGATAGCCCCGCTCCTGATTCAACTGCACCAGCTTGCGGTTCGCCAGATGCACGGCGGCGCGAATGGTCTGCACCGCCGACTGAACCGCCGGCTCCACCGCCATCGGGCCGGCCTGGGTGCGCTCCTGGTCAGCTTCAGCCGCGCTCGCCTCCAAGCCGGACGGTTCATATTCATAGACGAAATCGACAATAGTCTCAGCCGCCGTGCGGCTGGCGATGTCGCCGCCAGCGTGGCCGCCCATCCCGTCGCACACCACCGCCAAGCCGATTTCATTGCTGACGTCGTAACAGTCTTCATTGCGCTTGCGCGTGCGGCCGACGTCGGTCAACCCGGCGGAAATCATGTCAAGCGAAAGAGACTGCGGCATCTAGACGTTTTTCCGAAGTGGCGGCGCCGAACACGCGCGGCGTCGCGGATCGGCGGGATTCCCCGCCCGTTGGCGAGCGGCGTCGCTAAAGTGCAGGAAATAACCCTGTCACGTCAACCGCCAACGCGCGAAATCCCAATCAGCCCGCGCGTCGGAAACGCGACCGTCGCGTGACAATTTCGCAACTCGTCCAGCCTATTTGACTCTGTCAAACATACCGCTTGAATGGGGCGCCGCAGCAACCGATATTATTTCGTATACGAACGAGTTGTTTTCGGGAATAATCCTTGTTTTTCAATACTATATAGTTTTTTTACTTGCTGCGCGGTGCGGTTGGCACGGTGGTTGCGTTAGTGATGACATTCGAGCGGCGACGAAAACCAGCGCCAAAACGAAACAATATAAGCATAAGCGGAGATCACAATGTCTGACAGCTTCCTCGGCGGCGCGAACACCAACATCAGCCAGGGCGGTAAGTCCGGCGGCGACACTTCGGGCCTGGCTGGCGTCGGCGTCGGCGCGTTTGGCGACCTGGGCGGCGGCAAGGCCACCGGCAACAGCTCGGCTGACGCCGGCATGAGCGTCGGCGCCTCGGGCATGTCGGCGGGCGACGTCACCGACAACACCTCGATCGGCTCGATCAACATCAATTCCTAAATTCGCCTGGACGGCCCAACGCAAGCGGCCGTTCCTGGGTTTTCTCCCCTCAGTTAAGGATGACTTCGATGTCTGATTTCTTCGGCGGCGGCGCGAACACCAACATCAGCCAGGGCGGCAAGTCCGGCGGCGACACCTCTGGTCTGGCCGGCGTCGGCGTCGGCGCGTTCGGCGACATGAGCGGCGGCAAGGCCACCGGCAACAGCTCGGCCGATGCGGGCATGAGCGTCGGCGCCTCGGGCATGTCGGCCGGCGACGTGTCCGACAACACCTCGATCGGTTCGATCAACATCAACTCCTAAGGCGGTTCGGCCGGCGCCAACCGCCGGCCGTCTCCGGCTCACGCACACCAAAACTCAAAAGGAAGACCTCCATGTCTGATTTCTTCGGCGGCGGCGCGAACACCAACATCTCCCAGGGCGGCAAGTCCGGCGGCGACACCTCCGGCATCGCGTTGAACGCGACTTCGGCCGGCGGCGATCTCGGCGGCGGCATCGCCACTTCCGGCTCGTCGGCTAACGCTGGCATGAGCGTTGGTTCGTCGGCCATGGGCGCCGGCGACGTCACCGACAACACCTCGATCGGTTCGATCAACATCAATTCGTAAGCTGCGCTTCGCACTTATAAAATCTAACAAGCTTATCGAACAGGAGAGCAATATGTCCGACTCTTTCGGCGGCGGCGTTAACACCAACATTTCTCAAGGCGGCAAGTCCGGCGGCGACACCTCCGGCATCGCGCTCAACGCCACTTCGGCTGGCGGCATGCTGGGCGGCGGCATCGCCACTGGCGGTTCTTCGGCGAACGCCGGCATGGACGTCGGTTCGTCGGCCATGGGCGCCGGCGACGTCACCGACAACACCTCGATCGGCTCGATCAACATCAACTCGTAAGCTTGCTTACCAAAATCCGATCAAGGGGATACGAACATGTCTGACAACTTTGCCTCGGGCGGCGCCAACACCTCCATCTCTCAAGGCGGCAAGTCGGGCGGCGACACCTCCGGTTTAGCTGGCGTGGGCGTGGACGCTTTCGGCGCCGGCTCCGGCGGCGTCGCCTCGACCGGCTCCTCGGCCGACTCGTTCATGGGAACCAGCGCCTCGGGCATGTCGGCGGGCGACGTCACCGACAACACCTCGATCGGCTCGATCAACATCAACTCCTAAGCCGTCGCCAAAACGGGAGAAGCCGTCATGAACAACCTCCTCGCCTCGGCTATGGCGCAGACTGAAATGTCGAGCAACGACTTTACGGGTCAGGCGTCGAGCGCCGTCGGCGTCGAGGTCGGACCAAACGGCGAACTGCTCGGCGCGAACGCCATGGCCTCCACCGACTTGGCGGGGCAAAGCGGCATGATGTCCGCTGACGCCATGGCGATGTACAAAAAGCTGTAAGTTTCGCCGCGCGACGCTTGCAGCGATACGGAAGGCTGGACGCCGTCCAGCTTTCCAAGCCATCTTAAACGGGGACCTCGGCCGCAACCGAAGTCCCCGTTTTTGCGCGATATAACCAGCGGAGCAGATCTATGTCCGAACGCATCGCCCTGTTCGCCAACCACGACAGTGCGCAAATGGCGGAAATCGCCGAAGCGGTGCGCGGCCAGGGCGGCGAGCCGCTCTGCTTCGACATCCGCATCGGCGGCGACACCCTGCCGCTGGTGACGCTGGACGGCGACCGGGCGGTCTGGGGCGGCGTCGATTTCGCCGACATCCGCGCCATGCACATCCGTTGCACCGCGCCGCGCACGCTGCCCACCTTGCCGCCGTTGCTCAACGACGCCAGCGACGCCGAGTACCGGCTCCAGTTCATCAAGGAACAGGGCTTCAACGCCGCGACCTACGCTTTTTTTGAGCATCAAGACTTGCGCGGCAAATTGGTGGTCAATCGGCTGACCAGCGCCTACGTCGACCATAACAGCAAGGGGCAGCTTTATGAAAAGCTGCGCGCCGCCGGCTACACCGCGCCGCGCTCGTTGTCCACCAACGACCCCGTCGCGGCGCGGCGCTTTTTGGACGAGGTCGGCGAAGCGGTGATGAAGCCGGCGATCGGCGTCGGCTCCACCCGATTGGTCAGCGACGACGACATGGCGCGGCTCGACGAGGTCCGCCTTTGCCCCACCCTGTTTCAGCAGCGCATCATAGGCCCCACCATCCGCATTCATGTGGTGGGCGGTCACATGCTGTTGGCGCTGGAGATCGACGCCGGCGGCACGGTGGACAGCCGCACCGGCGCGAAGTCCTTTGAGCCCATCGAGTTGCCGGAATCGGAGGCCCGCGCCGTCGCCGACGCCACCCGCTTCCTTGGCCTGCATTACGCGGCGTGGGACGGCATTTTGGACGCCGACGGCAAGCTCAGCCTGCTGGATTGCAACCCCGGCCCGTTCGTCATGTGGCTGCCGGAGCATAACCGCCGCGCGGTGTTCGGCGGTTTGGCGCGCTATCTCATCGCGTTCTCCCGCACCGGCTCGCTGGAGGCGGCGTCGGCGGCGGTGCTGGCGTAAAGCTGCTCAAAGCTGCAATTGCGGCAGGTCGAATTGGGTGCGCGCCAAGCCGTAATACAGCCCCTGATAGCCTTTCTCCCGCAGGTAATCCGGGTCGATAAGCTGCTGGTGGCTGCCGTCCTCCTGCACCACGCCATCCTTAATGTAGCAGATGCGGTCCGAATTCATGATCGTCGTCAAGCGGTGCGCGATGGAGATGGAGGTGCGGCCGGGCAGCACCTTTTCCTGCAACTGCTTGATGATGCGTTCTTCGGATTCGTTGTCGAGCGCCGAGGTGGCTTCGTCGAAAATCATGATGCGCGGCCGGCGATAGAGCGCGCGGGCGATGCAAATGCGCTGGCGCTGGCCGCCGGAAATGCCCATGCCCTTTTCGCCGATCATCGTCTGGAAGCCCAGCGGGTAGTTGACGATGAATTCTTCCGCCCCGGCCAGCCGCGCCGCCTCCTGCACCGCCTGCATGTCGGGTTCCGGGTCGCCGAAGGCGATGTTGTCCGCCACCGAACCGGAGAAAATGAACGAATCCTGCAACACCACCCCGATGTTCCGCCGCAAGGTGGCGAGGTCGAGTTGCAGAATATTCTTGCCGTCCAGCAGCATTTCGCCGGAACTGGGCAGGTTGAAGCCCAGCACCATCTTAGCGATGGTGGATTTGCCGCAACCTGACGGACCGACGAACGCCATGCGCTGCCCCGGCTGAATAGTCAGATTGAACTTTTTCATGATGTACTTGGTCTGATCTTTGACGCCGTAGCTGAAATCGACGTCCTTGAACTCGATCAGACCTTCGAGTTTCTCCACCGACGGCTTGATTTCGGCCGGCAGCAAGGCGATCTGGTGCTCCGGTTCGCGGTCGAGGAACTCCGCCACGCGGTCGACCGAAATGCGCACTTCCTGCAACTGGCTCCACAGATTGACCATTTGCAGCACCGGATTGGTGACGAGGCCCATCAGCATGTTGAAGCCCATCAACTCGCCCACCGTCATCTTGCCGTCGATGACCTGATTGGCGCCGACCCACAACACCGACGTCGTCATGCCCAAGATCGCCAATTGGAACGTCGAGTTGTTCATCAGTTGCAGCCGCTGCTGCTGAAAGCCGCGGTTGACGTTTTCAACGAAGGAGTTTTCCCAGCGGGCGCGGGCGAAATACTCGTTCGACGTCGCCTTGATCGCTTCGATGCCGTTGAGGGATTCGATCAGCGAACTTTGCGCTTGCGTGTTGGCGACGAAAATTTCCTGCGAGATCTTTTTCAGCCGCGGGGTGAAATAGGTGACGATGGTGATGAACACCGGCAAAAAGACGATAACGATGATCGTCAGGCTGAAATTATAGGTGAACATCATCATGAAATAGATGGTCAGCATGAGGATGTTCATCACCGTGGTGATGGATGAGCCGGTGAGAATGGCGCGGATTTTCTGGTTTTCGCCGAAACGCGATAGAATTTCACCCTTGTTGACCGACAGGAAAAAGCCCATCGGCAGGCTCAAAACATGGCGGTAAAACTCCGACATGATGCGCATGTCGAGCCGGGTGATGGTGTGCGCCAGCAGCAGCGATTGCAGCACCGTCATCGCCGAGGTCAGCACCGCCACCAGCACCATGCCGGCCAGCATCATGTTCAACAGGCTGCGGTCGTGATGCACCACCACCGTATCAACGATGGATTGGATGAACATCGGCGACGCCAAACCCAGCAGATTGATGACCAGCGCCGCCAGGATCGCTTCGCCGAAATAGGCTTTGTAGGGCAGGATGTAATTGATGAAATACTGGATCGGGTTGCCTTTTTTCACCGGCCCCATTTCCAGCCGCTGGGTCGGCTCCACCGCCACGACGACGCCGGCGTCGGGCCGCTTGTCCACCACCCCGGCGACGCTGGCCTGGGTCCACATGCGAATGAACTCGGCCTTTGACAGCTTGGTCAGGTTCTTGCGCGTCGGATCGGCGACGTGAACCTCCCGCTCGGAGACTCGCGCCACCACGGCGAAGCGATAGCCTTCCAAACCGATGACGCACGGCATGGGCAGGCGTTTCAACTGATCGAAGGTCAGCGCATAGCCCTTGGCGCGGAAGCCCAATCCTTCGGCGCCGCGAATGATCTGGTCGATGGTGACGGTTTCGCTCTCCAACCCGGTTTTGGCGCGAATGGCGTTAAGCGGAAACGCCTTGCCGTAATGGTTCATCACCATGGTCAAGCAAGCGGCGGCGTTGTCCGCATCGCCGTCCTGCCGCACCACCTTGAACTGAACCGCCTCTTTCTGCTCGCCGCCCATGGCGCGGAATTCGTCTTCCGACACCGCGTCCGCCAGCTTGATGCGCAGATCGACGCCTTCGGCGCGCTTGCGGATCGCCAGTTCTTCTTGTTCGTATTTTTCCAGATCGCGGGCGCGCTGGCGCAGCGAATCGCCCAGCGTCGGGTTCATCTCGACGATGCGCCGCACCGTGCCTTGATAGAACACCAGCACCGTGACGTCCGTCGCCGCCCGCGCCGTGTGCGGCTGCATGGCGGCGGCGCCGGTGCGGGTCGGCAATGTGGACGGCAATAGCTCATCGGCGACCGGCATCCAGCA
>CALGOL010000039.1 GCA_937960755.1 uncultured Azospirillum sp. | reverse complement strand
AAACGTTGCGCCCGCTGTTCGCCGCCGCCGCGGGCGACGGCTGGCTGGCCGCCCGCCGGGAAGGGGCGCATCGTCTTTACCGCCACATGTTGGCGCGCAACGGACAGGCGTTGGAGCGCGTCGCCGCCGCCTTGGGGGGCGCGCCTTAACACATTGTCGCCATTGTTTGTTTTCTTTTCTTTTGGAGGCGTCGAATGCCGTCAGGGTCGGGTCTGGACAAACAGACGCTCAAGGCTGAAGTGGATCGGTTGGCCCTGGCCGCGGCAGGCGAATGGTGCCCAAAGGGCGGCTGGCAATTTCCGTTCGACTTTGGCGACGGAATCGTCGCCCCCACCTATAGTGAAACGCAGCGCGTGATGCACCCGTGGCGGCGCGACGCCATGCTGGCGCTGCTCGATCGGCACACCGGCGGGCGGTATGAAGGATTGTCGGTTTTGGACCTGGGGGCGGGAGAAGGGGCGATGGCCTTGGCCCTGTGGCGAAGAGGCGTGCGGGACGTCACTTGCGTCGAAGTCCGCCCGAATAATCTGGAAAAGGCGGCGCTGGTCTTCCGCGCCTTTGGCGCGTCGCCAACGCTGGTGGAGGCGGACGTCAGCGGTTTCCTCGCCCACGACGAACGTCAATACGACGTCGTTCTGTTCATGGGCTTGCTTTATCACCTGCTCGACCCTTTCAACATCGTCCGCATGATCGGCGAAAAGGCGCGTTCCGCCGCGGTGGTCGAAACAGTCATCGCCAAACCCCAGGCGGTGGCTTTCGACAACCGGTCGCAATACCGCCCGATGGAGCAGGCGTTCTACGTCCGTCATGACACGGTGCAGAGCCATACCGCCGGCCTGTGCGATCTAGAGCTATGGCCGACCCGTGACGCGTTGCGGCTTTTGCTGTCTCACGGCGGCTTCGCCGACTGGCGGGAGGCTGAATACGGCGCCGACGCCCCCGATTGGTTCGTCACCGGGGAGCGGACGCTTGGGCTGGCGATCAAACGATAGCCGATAGAGAAAAAAAATCCGCCGTTGAAATAATGATTGGATAGGATCGATGGACGTTCATGATGCGGGGCTAATCCACGTTCATCAAATCGGCAGCCGCGGCGGAAACGTTTCTTGGTTTCCGCGCCTGCGGGCGTTTCGTGACGAGTGCGTTTTTCACCAGTACGACGCCGATGGAAACTGCACCGAACAAGTGGAGCGGATCATCACGGATTCTGGGATTCGTTATACGAATCATACCTGCATTCTGGGAAAAACGGATGGGGACGGGCGGATCAACATCAATTACGACCCGTTCACCAGTTCGGTGCATTTGCTTAATCCGCGTTTCGCCGATTGCTATATCGACCACCCGGAACAGGGCGACTACATCCTGGGTCAAACTTTCAAGATGGTGGAGAGCCGCGTCGCCCCCGCAGCGTCCATTGATCGCTTGGCCGATGAAGGCGTGATCTTCGACGTTCTGGAACTGGACACCCAAGGCTCGGAGATCGACATTCTGGAAGGAGGAGCGCGCACGATTTCAGACAGCGTTTTTGGCGTTTTCACGGAAATTTCGCTGGACGAGGCCTATCAGGGCCAATGTTTGTTTGAAGACGTGCTGAGCTTTTGCCGCCGACACGGTTTTCGCTTCATCAGCTTTCACGATCACCGCCCGACTTCTTGGCTGCGGGCGCCGTTGGGGTGGCGGGGCGACGGGTTGTGCGTGTTCGCCGACGCCTTGTTCCTCAAATCGCCGGATCGCGTGCTGTCCGATCATAAACAGCCCTATTTGTCGTTAATGAAGCTGGCGTTCTCCACCTTGGTGTCGGGGCGCACCGAATACGCTTTGGAATGCTTGCAGGCGGCGGCGAACCTGCCGGTCCCAGCGGGGGCGGAGCGCCGCTACGTTAAGATTCTATCGGGACTCTATAAAATCTATCAGCGGGAAATTCCGCTTCAGGGCGTCGAATACCAGGATGTTTGGTCGTTGGCGGAATCGATGAAACGTTTCCGCCCGGAACGGTCTTCCTCGGAAATTTGGACGCGCGATCATCACGCAATCCGGGAGCGTTACTTCCAGCACACCGATCCACGACTGTTCCGTGATCGCATCCGAGCGCTGGCGTCGGGGGAATTGACTGTGGCGGAACAATTTCTCGCCGACAATGATCTTGCGCTTACGGCGGGGAGGATGCGGGCCCGTCGCCGTGAACAGGCGATGCAGGTGCTGGCTTTGTTAGGCTTCACCCGCAAGCTGGGCGACACGGAGGTGATCGACGACCGGGCGCTTGACGCCTTCGTCGCCGCCCGCGGCGGATAAAGGCGCGTTCGCTTCGCCGTTAACCTTCGGGGCGACGACGCCGGCCGGGTTGGAATCAAACCGACGTCAGCATGACGCCGCCCGGCGGCGAACGACTTCGGCTCTTTCTCCGTCGCCCTGAGCGTCAAGCGCCGTCGCCAGCGCATGCAAACCAGAGCCATGCTGGGGATGCAGGGCGAGAACCCGACGCATCAACTCCTCCGCCTCCCCCGCCCGCCCCGACGCCATGCTGCGCCCGGCCAGCAGTTGCAGCATTTCAGCGCTTTGCGGCCGCTGGGCCAGCACCAGGCGGCACAAATGGTCGACGTCGCCCCAGCGGCCCTCCCGCGCCGCCGTCGTCGCCTGCGTCAGCGCCGCGGCGTAAGTCATCACCAGAGACTCCGACGGCGTGACGTCCGGCTCCGGCGGGCGGCCGGCGACAAGGTCGTCGAACAGCCGCAAGAAGCGCGGCAGGCAAACCGTCTCAAGATCATACCGCTCGACAATGGTTTGGCGCGCCCGCGCCCGCAACCTGTCCGCCAAACCGGGGACGTCCAGCGCTTGGTCGATACGGTCCGCCAAGCCTTTTTGCGAAAAAAAGTCGGTGAGCAAGCCGTTTTCACCGTCGCGGATCACCTCCATCACCGGCGGCGTCGCCGATCCGACGACGCAGCAGCCGCTGGCCATCGCCTCCAGCATCGACCATGACAGGACAAAGGGATAGGTCAGATAAACGTGTACGGCGGAAACCTGCAAAATCGCCAAATGCACCTCGTACGGAACCCAGCCCAGGAAATGCACCCGGCTAAGGTCGATGCGCCCGCCCTGCTCGGCGATCAGCGCTTCGCGAAAGCAGCGGCCGTCGGCCAGTCTGGCGCCGTAGCTGACGTCGTCGTTCCCCACCACCAGCACCCGGGCTTTCGGCCGCCGACGCAAAATTTCCGGCAGCGCCCGCATGAAGACATGGAACCCGCGATAAGGCTCCAGGCTGCGGGACACGAAGGTGATGATCTCGTCGCCGAAACGGACGTCGCCGCCATTATCCGGCAGACGCAAGACCCGATTGGGATTAGGACGGATCGCCTTGGTGTCGATCCCTTCATGAATGACGGAAATGCGCGGCCGGTGCAGCGCGGGAAAACGGTCGCGCTGCCAGAAGGTCGGCGCATGTCCCCAGTCGGCGGCGTCCAGCCCCAGCAGATTGACCGTGTTCATCATCCGGGTGCGGGGATAATCGTCAAGAGAAGCGGGAAACTCCGGATCGAAGCCGGTGTCCGCTCCACGCGCGGCGTAGAAGAATTCGAAGTAGCTGAGCAAAGGCGCGTCAGGCCAGACGTCCTTCAAAAACAGCGTCTCGCCCCACGCGTTATGCCCGACCATCAAATCCGGCGTGAAGCCTGACGCCTTCAGTTTTTTCACTTCCGCCAATGCGCCTTGGCCGAAGCGCATCGCTTCGTCGGCGGTGCGCAGCCAATGATGCGGACGGGCGTCGCCTTGCGGCGCCGGCGTATAGGCGACGCGCCGGACGCCGGGAATTTCCCGGTCGTTGAATTGGCTCACCACCACCACTTCATTCGCCGGGTTGGCGGCCAGCGTCCGAATGATGTGCTTGTACTGTCCGGGAGCGTTGCGGTGGATGAACAGATAGCGCATGGGAGCCGTCGAAAAGATGCGTTAAAAGGCCGCTCGTGTCGGCGCACGCGTCTGTCTAGCGCATGCGCGCCTTTGGATAAACGCCAATCAGAAAGCCGCGCCGCATGAACGTCGCCCTCCCCTCGTCTCCCCGTCGCTTGCGCTTGATGCTGTGGCATTGGGGGCGCCGCGGCGGCGGTCCCCGTTACATGCTTGAACTGGCCCGCGCCTTGGCGGCGCGCGGCCAGGTCGAAACCCATTTGTCCTTCGCCCGGCAATGCGAATTGGTCGATGATTTTCGCCGCCTGGACCTGCCCGCCTATGAAGTCGACACCTATCGCAATCTGCCCAGCGCGGCGGCGGCGACGCTGGGGTTGCCGCTGTTGGCGTGGCGCTTTGGTCAGGAACTGCGCCGCCGCCGCATTGACGCCGTCTACTGCGCCATGCAGCATTTATGGAACCCGGCCATAACGCCGGTGATCCGTCGTTCAGGCGCGCGCTATGTCTTTGTCGCCCACGACGCAAACCAGCACCCAGGCGAAGAAAGCCGCATGCGCGAATGGATGCTGAATCGAGATCTCGCCGCCGCCGACGCCGTGGTGGCGCTCAGCCGCAGCGTCCGCGACCGGCTGGCGGCAGAACGCGGGCTGCCTGCTAACCGCATCCATGTCCTGCCGCACGGCGCTTTGCCTTTTCCAGGCGCCGCCGCCGCCGCCCGCAGCGCCTTCGCCAATCTCTTCGTTCAGCCGATGCGCCACGCCCCGGCTGCGAC
>CALGOL010000038.1 GCA_937960755.1 uncultured Azospirillum sp. | reverse complement strand
TCAACGCCGCCGCCGACCGGCTGACCGCCTTCGCCGACCTCGCCCGCCGCTATCCTCAAGCCCGGCTCATCGCATCCGGCGGTTCTGGCCTGTTGCTCAATCAGGCGGAGCGGGAAGACGCGGCGACCGCGGCGACCCTGGTCCAAATGGGCGTCGATCCCGCCCGCGTCACGTTTGAAAACCAGTCGCGCAACACCTGGGAGAACGCTCTGTTCAGCCGGGATTTGATGCAGACCGAAGAAGGACGCCGGTGGGTGTTGGTGACGTCGGCTTTCCATATGCCGCGGGCGGCGGGGGTGTTTCGCAAACTCGGGATCGAGCCGATTCCCTACCCGGTGGATTACCGCACGCGGGGGTATGGCGAGCCCTGGCTGCGCGCCGAGCTTTCGGCCAATCTTGACGTCCTATCGACCGCGGCGCGGGAGTGGACCGGGCTGGCCGCTTATTACCTGGCGGGCAGACTGGACGAATTTTTCCCCGCGCCGCGCTGAAACCATCTGCGGCGGGGTTGGCGCGGCGCGCCCGGTCCTGTAATGTCCGCACGCAATATTTTGTGACCGATAGCCGGGGCGGATGGCTTATGCTGCGTTATTCCATTTTGTTGTTGGCGGCTTTGGCGCTGGCGTCGTGCGCCGACAAGTCCAGCCTGCCGACGTCCGGCGTCTACAAAGTCGGCAAGCCATACCAAATCAAAGGGGTGTGGTACTATCCCAAGGAAGAGTTCGACTATGACGAGACCGGCATCGCGTCGTGGTACGGGCCGGGCTTCCATGGCAAAACCACCGCCAACGGCGAAATCTATGATGAAAATGAGCTCACCGCGGCGCACAAAACATTGCAAATGCCGGCGCTGGTGCGCGTTACGAATCTGGACAATGGTCGCTCCGTCATCGTTCGACTGAACGACCGTGGCCCCTATTACCCCGGCCGCATCATCGACATGTCGCGGCGCGGCGCGCAATTGCTGGGGTTCGAAGGCAAAGGCATCGCCAAAGTGCGGGTGCAGGTGATGGCGGACGAAAGCCGCGCGCTGGCCGCCGCCGCCCGCCAGGGCACGCCGCCCGCGCTGTTGGCCAGCATCGACCCCGCTGGCGCTGGGCCGAC
>CALGOL010000037.1 GCA_937960755.1 uncultured Azospirillum sp. | reverse complement strand
CGCTCGACCAGCCGGGCCATTTCTTCCGAATCCAGCACCGTGTCCAACTCCGCCGCCAGCGTCTCCACCGCCGGGCGGTATTCCGCAGTCGCCGCCGCCACGTCCAACGGATGGGGCAGGCTGGCGAGGAACCATGCGGTCGCCCGTTCGGTCAGGCGGTTGGCTTCCTGGATCATGGCGATTTGCGTCGCCGCCGGAACGTGGTTGTCCAGCTCTTCAATCTCTTTCCACAGGGCGCGCAGGCCAAAGACGTCGCGCACAATGGCGTAGGCCCGCGCCGCGTCGGCGGGGCCGAAACCGGTTTTGTCGGTGACTTCGGCGACGAAGGTCGGACCGGCGCGGTTGACGACGCTGTTAGACACTAGGGTGGCGACGATTTCCCGCCGCAGCCGGTGGCGGCGCACCGCGTCGCGCTGGCTGTCGCGCAGGGCTTGCGGGAAATAGCGCGCCAGATCGTCGTCGAGGAACGGATCGTCGGGCAGGTCGGAATCCAGCAGCGCGTCGTAGAGCGTGATCTTGGCGTAGGCCAGCAAGACCGCCAGTTCCGGCCTTGTCAGGCCGCGCCCGGCCCCGGCGCGCGCCGCCAACTCGTCGTCGTCGGGCAAGCGTTCAACCCCGCGGTCCAGCCGGCCCGCCTTTTCCAGCCGGCGCATGAAGCGGGCGCAACTGTCCAACTGCGCGGCGGCTTGCGCTTCGGCGACGCTGAGCGCCTGGCTTTGCAAGTAGTTGTCGGCCAGCACCTGCGCCGCCACCTCGTCGGTCATGGCGACCAGCAATTGGTTGCGCTGCTTCATCGTCATGTCGCCGCGACGCAGCACGTCGCCCAGCAGGATCTTGATGTTCACCTCATGGTCGGAGGTGTCGACGCCGGCCGAATTGTCGATGGCGTCGGTGTTGATGCGCACCCCCTTCATCGCCGCTTCGATCCGGCCGCGCTGGGTGACGCCGAGATTGGCGCCTTCCCCGACCACTTTGCAGCGCAACTCGGCCCCGTCGACCCGCAGCGCGTCGTTGGTCTTGTCGCCGGCGTCGGCGTGGGTTTCGCGCGACGATTTGACGTAAGCGCCGATGCCGCCGAACCACAACAGATCAACTTCCGCGGTCAGCAGCGCGCGCATCAACTCCGCCGGGGTCATGTGATCGCGGGCGAGGCCGAAGGCGGCGCGGATTTCCGGCGTCAGCGTCAACGACTTGGCGGCGCGGTCAAAAATCCGCCCGCCCGCCGACAACAACGCCGGGTCGTAATCGGCCCAACTGGAGCGCGGCAGATCGAACAGCCGCTTGCGCTCGCCCCAAGACGCCGCGGCGTCGGGATTGGGATCAATGAAGATATGGCGATGGTCGAAGGCGGCCAGCAGGCGGATATGCTGGGAAAGCAGCATGCCGTTGCCGAAAACGTCGCCCGACATGTCGCCGACGCCGACCACGGTGAAGTCTTGAGATTGCGTGTCGACGCCGATTTCGCGGAAGTGGCGCTTGACGCACTCCCAGGCGCCGCGCGCCGTGATGCCCATTTTCTTATGGTCGTAGCCCTGGCTGCCGCCCGAGGCGAAGGCGTCGTCGAGCCAAAAGCCGTAGTCCTGCGACACGCCGTTGGCGATGTCGGAAAACGCCGCGGTGCCCTTGTCCGCCGCCACCACCAAATAAGGATCGTCGTCGTCCAGCCGGACGACGTGGCGGGGCGGAATGATCCCGCCTTCGGCGTCGAGATTGTCGGTCAGGTCAAGCAGGCCGCGGATCAGCGTCTTATAGCATTCGATCCCTTCCGCCAAAGCCGCTTCGCGGCCCATTGAGGCGGGCGGCGGCCGTTTGACGACGAAACCGCCCTTGGAGCCCACCGGCACAATGACGGTGTTCTTCACCATCTGCGCCTTCATCAGGCCAAGGATTTCGGTGCGGAAGTCTTCCCGCCGGTCGGACCAGCGGATGCCGCCGCGCGCCACCTTGCCGCCGCGCAAATGGATGCCTTCCATGCGCGGGCTGTAGACGAACACTTCCACCCACGGCCGCGGCGCCGGCAGATCGTCCACCGCCCGGCTGTCCAGCTTGAACGAAACATAGGGCTTGGCCGCGCCGTCCGGGCCGGCCTGATAGAAGTTGGTGCGCAGCACCGCCTTGACGAAATTGACGTAGCGCCGCAACGCCCGGTCTTCGTCGAGGCTGGCGACGGCGTCGAGCCCGCTTTCCAGCGCCGCCGCCGCCGCTTCCGCCGTCTCTGCATTATGGGTCGCCGGATCAAACCGGGCGTGGAACAAGCCGACGATCAGCCGGGCGAGGTCGGGATGGGCGCACAGCGCCGATTCCATCACCTCTTGCCCCAGCACGAAGCGGGCTTGACGCAGATATTTGGCGATGGCGCGCAGCAGCATCGCCTCCCGCCAGGTCAAGCCGGCGCGCAGCACCAGCCGGTTGAAGCCGTCGTCCTCCGCCCGGCCGTCCCACACTGCGGCGAAGGCGTCCTGAAAGCGCACCTTCAAGCCGCCATCGTCAAAGTCGGCGGGCGACTGCGCCAGCGCGGTGAAGTCATGCAGCCAGCACGGCGCGGCGCGGCCTTTTGGTTCAATCTCGAACGGCGCTTCGGTGACGACCCGCAGGTCGAGATGCTCCAGCACCGGCAAAACATCCGACAGGGCGAGCGGTCGGGCGGCGTGGTAGATTTTGAAGTGCAATTCGCCGTCTTTAGCTTCCAACGGCCGATAGAGATTGACGCCGGGGCGGCCGTCGTCGTCGGCGGATTCAATGCGGTCGATGTCATAGACCGCCTGTTCGGCGGCGGCGATATCGCGATAGCCGGCGGGGAAGGCGTCGACGTAGCGGGCGAACAGCGCCAGCCCGGTTTCTTCGCCATGCGCCCCGATCAGCGCGTCGCGCAGCCGGTCGCCCCAGCCCCGCGCCCCCGCCGCCACGTCCACCAGGCAGTCATAGAAGGCCGCGCTTGATTCCCCAGTTGTCATTGAGGACCTTGGCGACCGGTGCCAGG
>CALGOL010000036.1 GCA_937960755.1 uncultured Azospirillum sp. | reverse complement strand
ACGAGATTACAAGGTGACTGGAGTTCAGACGTGTGCTCTTCCGATCTTGGGCATTCGCGGCGTCGCCCCGGTGCGGCTCGACGGCAAACACGTCGGAACGGTGGAGTACGGCGCTTCGCTGGGGCAGCCCTTGGCGGAAGCTTTCAGCCGGTCAACCGGGCAAAAGGCCGCCTTGCTGCGGGCGGACGGCGACGGTTTCAAGGCGATCGCCGCCACTTTGCCGGCGGGAGCCTACGCCGATCCGACGCCCATGCGCGCCGCCATAGCGGGAGAAAAGTCGGCAGTATGGCGCGCCGCGCTGGATGGCAGGCCCTACGTGCTGACGGCCGCCCCGGTGCGCGACTATTCCGGCAAAGTGGTGGCCGTCGCCGTGGTCGGCAGCGACGCCGCCGAGTATGTCGCCGCGCGCGCCAGAGCGTTGAACGACATGCTGCTTGCGGCGGGGGGCGCCGTGGCGTTGGGCGGGCTCGCCGGCTTGCTGCTGGCGCGTCGGCTGGTTGGGCCGCTGGCGGGAATGAGCGCCGCCATGGTCGCCATTGGCGAACGTCGCTTTGACGTTCCTCTACCGCCGTCCCGCGGCGCCAGCGAATTGGTGGATATGGCGCGCACGCTGGCGCGGTTGCGCGATCAGGCGCGCGAAGTGTCGGAGCGCGAACAAAGCCTGAGCGCGCGGGCCGCCGAGTTGGAGCGGCGCGAAAAGAGCATGCGCGGCGAGGTGGAGAATAACCTGTCGGGGCTGGTCGCCGCCGCCATCGAAGCGAATGAAGGCATCGCGCAGATGTCGCGGGTGCTGGGCGAACTGAGCGAGGCGGGCGCGCGGGCGCGCACCGTCGCCGCGCAGGTCGGCGCGCTGGGACAAGGTGTGCGGGAGATTGTCGATTATTCCCGCGCCGCAGCCGGCGACGCGGAAACCGCGGGAACCGAAGCGCAAGACGGCCGCGGCGCTTCGGTGCGCGCCGATGAAGTATTGGCGGACTTGTGCCAATGCGTCGCCCGCGCGGCGGAAAGGGCGGAAAATCTGGCGACCGCGTCCGACCGCATCGGCGGCATCGTCAATGAAATCGAAAACATCGCCGGCCAAACCAACCTCTTGGCGCTTAACGCCACCATCGAAGCCGCCAGGGCTGGCGACGCCGGTAAAGGCTTCGCCGTGGTGGCGGGCGAAGTGAAGAACCTCGCCGGGCAAACCGCCAAAGCGACGGAAGACGTGCGCCGGCAAATCGGCGCGCTGCAACAGGATATGGCGGCGGTGGTGGCGGAAATGCGCGAAGGGGCGCGTTCGGCCGACGACGCCCGTCATTCAATGGCCGAACTGCGCGGCCGGCTGGAGCGGCTGGCGTCGACGGTCGGCTCGGTGACTGGGCGTATCGGCGACATTGACGCCGTGGTGCGCCGACAGTCAGTGGTCGCAGAAGAGGCGGCGGGGGCGGCCGACGTCATCAACCACCTGATGAGCGCCAACGACGACAATGTTCGCAAGGCGCTGGAGGCGTTGGACCACACCACCGACGGGCTGAACGCCAAAGTGGGCGACTTCGCCAAGCTGGGGGCCGGCGCGGCGGTGCTGCTGGTCGCTAAGAACGATCACATCGCTTACAAAAAGCGGGTGCTCGACGCCGTGCTGGGGCGGGTGGCGATGGCTGAAGCCGATGCGGTCGACCACACCAAGTGCCGTTTGGGCCGATGGTTGGGCGGGTTGACCCCGGAAATCCGCGACGCCATGCCCGCTCTCAAACGCATCGACCAACCCCATCACGCAGTGCATGCGGCGGCGAAGCGCGCGCTGGCGGCTTCCCACGGCGGCGATAAGGCGCAGGCGCTGGCGGAAGTGGACGAAATGAACCGGGCGGGGGCGCAAGTGATGGAAATCCTCGACGCGGCGGCTGGCGAGTTGCGCGCCGCACAACAGGCGGCGTAAGCAGTTGCGACGCAATCGTAATAAAGCATCAGTTTTATCGGTATTTTATGTTGCATTTGCGAAGTCGTGCGGGGTTGCGACGAAATAACATTCCCAACATTAGCTGAGCTAGGATATAACTACCCTTCTGGAAATCACCGGAACCGAAGGGGACGGCGTCTATGGGGAATTCCAACGACGGCGTGCGCGGCGTTATGGGCCGCGACGGTTTGGACGGGTTGATCGTCCTGTTGCGCGAGGCGGGCTATGAGACGATCGGCCCTCGGGCGCGCGACGGCGCGGTGACCTACGAGGCGGTGGAAAGCGCCGCCGACTTGCCGTGGGGCGTGGCGGAAGAGCAGGCGGGCGGGCGCTATCGCCTGACCGAAGACGCCTCCAACGCCGCTTTCGCCCACACGGTCGGGCCGCAAAGCTGGAAAAAATACCTCTACCCGCCGCGGCAAACCCTGTGGACGGGGGAGCGGACCGGCAAGGGCTTCACCATCGAATCGCCGGCGCCCGAGCCTAAGCCTTACGCCTTTATCGGCGCGCGGGCTTGCGAATTGGCGGCGGTCGCCATTCAAGACAAGGTGTTCGGCTACGCCCCGCACCACGGCCGCGCGGTGGGCCAGCAGCAGTTCGCCGATTCAGGCTACGTCCGCCGTCGCGGCGCCGCGTTCTTCGTCGCGGTGGACTGTCGGCGGTCGGCCGACACCTGCTTTTGCTGCTCGATGGGCGGCGGGCCGGCGGCGGAAAGCGGCTTTGACTTGCGCTTGAGCGAATTGATCGGCGACGGCCGCCACGAATTTTTGATCGAGGTCGGGTCGGAGCGGGGGCGGGCGATTTTTGATCGTTTGGGCGCGCGTCCGGCGACCACGGCCGACGTCGCCGCCGCAAAAGCGCAAACCCAGGCGGCGGCGGCGATGCAGACCAAGGGGATGCCGCAAGGCGCCGCCGCCTTGCTGGCGGATAATCTGGAACACCCGCAATGGGCCAAGGTGGCGGAGCGCTGCCTTAACTGCGCCAACTGCACCATGGTCTGTCCCACCTGCTTTTGCTCGACGGTGGAGGACGTCACCGACCTTACCGGCGACAAGGTGGAGCGGGCGCGGCGCTGGGATTCCTGCTTCACCATGGATTTCTCTTACATCCATGGCGGCGGCATTCGCCAAAGCGGCCAGTCGCGCTATCGCCAATGGATGACCCATAAGCTTTCCCATTGGGAGGAGCAGTTCGGAACCTCCGGCTGCACCGGCTGCGGCCGCTGCGTCACGTGGTGTCCGGTCGGCATCGACATTCGCGAAGAAACCGCGGCCATCGCCGCCGCGCCGAAAAATAAACAAGCTTAAGAAGGAGCCGGAGACATGCCGCATATCGAGGGCCTCGACCGTCTGCTCGCCGAGCATCCTTTTTTTCAGGGCTTCGACGCCGCCGCCCTGGCGCTGATGGCCGGCTGCGCGCGTAACGAGAAGTTCGACGCCGGGCAGAATATTTTCAAGCAAGGCGACCCGGCCGACCGTTTCTTCATCATTCGCCATGGTCAGGTTTCGATTGAAATCTGCGCCCCGCCCAAGGGCCGCCTTCCGTTGCAGACCCTGGGCGAAGGGGAGGTTTTGGGCTGGTCGTGGCTGGTGGCGCCCTACGCCTGGAGTTTCGACGCCCGCGCGCTGACGCTGGTGCGCGCCGTCAGCCTCGACGCCGTATGTTTGCGTAAGAAATGCGAAGAGAACCATGACGTCGGCTACCGCCTGCTGCAACGCTTCATCCCGGTGATGGCCGACCGGCTGACCGCGGCGCGGCTGCAATTGCAGGATCTGTACGCCCCCGCCAAAGCCAAAGCGTTGTAAGGGGGGTATCGGCTGATGGATACGATCCTGCCCGCTTCCGGCGGCTTCACCGCCGACCCGATGACGCCGCGGCCGTTCCTGGTGACCAAGCGCCGCAAGGAGCTTTCCGACACCTTTACGCTGGAGTTGAGCGCGGCGGACGGCAAGCCGTTCGCCTTCAAGCCCGGCCAATTCAACATGGTGTACGCCTTCGGCGTCGGCGAGGCGCCGATTTCGATTTCCGGCGATCCCGACCAGCCGGAAACCCTGGTGCACACCATCCGCGCGGTGGGCAAGGCCACCGACGCGCTGGGCATGCTGGCCGAAGGCGACATGGTCGGCGTGCGCGGCCCCTATGGCAATCCCTGGCCGGTGGAGGAGGCGTACGGCGACGACGTGGTGTTCGTCGCCGGCGGCGTCGGCCTCGCTCCGTTGCGTCCGGCGATTTACCGCGTGCTGACCGAGCGCGAGCGCTTCGGCCGCGTCGTCATTTATTACGGCGCCCGCACGCCGGAAGACATGCTGTTCCGCAAGGAGTTGCAGGCGTGGCGCGCGCGCTTCGACGTGTCGGTTCACGTCACCGTCGACCGCGTCACCGGCAAATGGGGCGGCAAGGTCGGGGTGGTGACGCAGCTTATCAAATCCGGCGGCTTCGACCGCCACGCCTCCACCGCTTTCGTTTGCGGCCCGGAGGTGATGATGCGCTATTCGGCGGAAGCCTTGGTGGAGCGCGGCCTCGCCAAGACCGACGTCTGGCTGTCGATGGAGCGCAACATGAAGTGCGCCGTCGGCATCTGCGGCCATTGCCAGTTGGGCGGCTCCTTCGTTTGCAAGGACGGCCCGGTCTACCGATACGACGTCATCGAAAAACCGATGGCGGTTTGGGAGCTATGACCATGACGGCTGCGAAAAAACCCAAGCTGGCGGTTTGGAAGTTCTCAAGCTGCGACGGCTGCCAGTTGTCCTTGCTGGACTGCGAAGACGAGTTGCTGACCGTCGCCGACACGGTTGAAATCGCCTATTTTCTGGAGGCGACGCGGGCCGAGGTTAAGGGGCCGTACGACGTGTCGCTGGTGGAAGGCTCCATCGGCACGCCGCACGACGCCGAACGCATCAAGCAGGTGCGTCGCCAGTCGAAAGTCCTCATCACCATCGGCGCCTGCGCCACGGCGGGGGGCATACAGGCGCTGCGCAATTTCCGCGAATACGACGGACTGGTGCGGGCGGTGTACGCGCGCCCGGAATACATCAAATCGCTGGCCACCAGCACCGCCATCGCCGACCATGTGTCGGTGGATTTTGAACTGCGCGGCTGTCCGATCAACAAGTATCAGTTGCTGGAGCTGCTCAACGCCTTCCTCAATGGCCGCAAGCCGCTGATCCCGCCGCACAGCCAATGCCTGGACTGCAAGCAGGCCGGCACGGTGTGCGTCATGGTGGCGAAGGGGACGCCGTGCCTGGGGCCGGTGACGCAGGCCGGCTGCGGCAACCTCTGCCCCAGCGTCAACCGCGGCTGCTACGGCTGCTTCGGGCCGAAGGAAACCCCCAACGCCGCGGCGCTCGCCAAGCAGATGGCGGCGCTGGGCTGGGACGACCGGCAGATCAAGCAGGCGTTCCGCTCGTTCAACGCCAACGCCCCGGCGTTCCGCAATCTGGCCGATGGCGTTAAGGCGGGAGAATAAGCCGATGAACATGATTGAAAAATCTCCGGCGTCCGGCGGTTCCGGCCCCCGCACCATCAAGGTGGACGCGCTGGCCCGCGTCGAAGGCGAGGGCGCCCTGTCGGTCAAGATCAAAGGCGACGTCGTCACCGACATCAAGTTTCGCATCTTTGAACCGCCGCGCTTCTTTGAAGCGCTGCTGGTCGGCCGGCCCTATGCCGACGCCCCCGACATCACCTCGCGGATTTGCGGCATTTGTCCCATCGCCTATCTGATGGGGGCGTCGCTGGCGATGGAGGAAGCGCTGGGGGCGACGGTTGCCGACGACATCCGCCGGACGCGCCGGCTGCTGTATTGCGGCGAGTGGATTCAAAGCCATGTGCTGCACACCTCGATGCTGCACGCGCCGGATTTCCTGGGTTTTCAGGACTCGATCCAATGGTCGAAGGCGCAGCCCGGCGTGGTGGAGAAGGCGCTGTCGGTCAAGAAAATGGGCAACCACATCATGGAGGTGGTCGGCGGCCGGGCGGTGCATCCGGTCAACACCCGTGTCGGCGGCTTCTACAAGGCGCCCGACAAGGCCCGCGTGCGCGGCATGGTGGACGACCTCAAGCGGGCTTTGGACGACTCGCTCATTCTGCTGAAGCTGTTCGCCGGCTTCGACATCCCGGATTTTGAAGACGACTACACCTTCGTCGCCTTGCATCACGACGAGGAGTACGCCATCGACCGCGGCCGGCTGCTGTCCAACCGCGGCATGGACATTCCGGTTTCGGCGTTCGGTGAGCATTTCACCGAAGTGCACGTCGCCCATTCCAACGCCCTGCACGGGGTGCAACGCCACCGCCGCGAGCCCTATCTGGTGGGGCCGCTGGCGCGCTACGCCCTCAACTACGACCAGTTGTCGCCCTTGGCCAAGCAGGCGGCGACCGACGCCGGGCTGGGGCGGGTGGTGCTCAACCCGTTCAAGAGCATTCTGGTGCGCGGGGTGGAGACGGCGTACGCGCTGGAGGAGGCGATCAGGCTGGCGCAAGAGTATGAGCCCTTCGAACCGCCGTCGGCGCCCTTGGCTGTACGCGCCGGAACCGGCCACGGCTGCACCGAAGCGCCGCGCGGCATTTGCCATCACACGTACAGCCTGGACGATGAAGGGCGCATCACCGCGGCCAGCATCGTGCCGCCGACCTCGCAGAACCAGCCGCGCATCGAGGCCGACTTGAAGGGCGTGGTGCAGAAAAACCTGCATCTGCCGGACGAGGAGTTGAAGTGGCGCTGCGAGCAGGCGATCCGCAATTACGACCCCTGCATCTCCTGCGCCACCCACTTCCTTGATCTGACGGTGGAGCGGGGGTAGGGGGCGTTCGAGCCGGGCCGTCCCTTGACAGGGGGGCTTTTGCTGCTAGGCTTTTTCCCATGGAAATACGCCTCACCCCCGATCAGGAAGCCCACATCGCCATGCTGGCGGCGCAAGCCGGGCGGAGCGTTGACGACGTGGTTGTCGAAGCGTTGGCGGCTTGGGCGGAACAGCGCACCGACCTTACCGCTTTTCGCGCTACCCTTGACGCCGCCGAGGAAAGCATCGCCCGCGGACAAGGAAGGCCCATCACCCGCGAATCGCTGCGCGACCTCGCCGCGGACGTCAAACGACGCGGACGCGCACATGCGGCGGAGCGGTAGGCCAAGCGGGACGCCGATCTCTTGCATATCCTTTCCGAAGACGCCGAACGCGACCTTGAAGCCATTTGGCTTTACGTGTGGCGAGAGAGCGGCTTTGAGGCCGTCGCCGACCGGCAAATCGACGTAATTGTTGAGCGCTTTCATCTTTTGGCCGGTTTTCCGCACCTCGGGCGCGCTCGCGATGAGGATTTGGGGAGAGGCCGGCGCACGTACCCGGTGGGGCCGTATGTCATCGTTTACGCTGTGAGAGGCGCGGATGTGCATATTTTGCGTGTCGCCCATGGCAAACGAGATCTGCATGCGCTGATGCGATAGGCATGATCGGATTTGAGCATCGAGGCGTGCACGAGCTTTACCATCGCCGCCATCACGCCGTTGACCCACGCGGCGGCGTGAGGGGGAGGCGTCACTTCTCCAGCCCCGCCCGTTCGAACCATTCGTCGGCTTCGAAGATGAGCAGCCATAGCCGTTCGCTTGCGACGGCTTGTGCAAATTGCCGCCAATCCTCATTGGTCAATTTCACCGCCGCTGGGCAGCGCTGTTTGTCGGATATGATTGATTGAAATGTGGTGAAGGAAATAACTCGATTGATGAGGCCAATAACTCTATTAGTGTTGATGACGCCGCGAATCGCCGCCGTATTGTCGGGATCGTTGCAGAGCGATTGAGCTATGATACGCGCCCGGTCATCGCGTGATATTTTTCTGGAAATTTCGTTGAGTTGAGCCGTTGTTTCCGCCCATGCCGCGATATCGTCGAATGGATCGCCGAATTCTGTCAATTGTGATATAAGTTGTTGTCGCTGATCTGCATTGGGGACTTCCGCGAACCATTCGGCGGCCTGTTCCTCCGTGACGGCGACAAGTCCGGTATCCGGTTGGTTATAAAAATATACGCCGTCGGTGTATGCACTCTCAGAAAACCCATCTTTAAAGTGCGTGCGCCACAGATTGACCCTCGCCATAATTACGCCTTGCATATTGGCGCCGCTGAGGTCTGCGCCTTGCAGACTTGCGCCGCCGAGGTATGCGCCTTGCATTTTGGCGCCGCCGAGGTCTGCGCCTTGCAGGCTGGCGCCCATGAGGTCGGCGCCTTGCATTTTGGCTTGACCAAGGTGTGCGCCTTGCAAGCCGGCGCGAGCAAGGTTTGCGCCTTGCATTTCGGCGCGACTGAGGTATGCGCCTTGCATTTTGGCGTCGCTGAGGTCTGCGCTTTGCAGGTGGGCGTCGCTGAGGTATGCGCCTTGCAGGTGGGCGTCGCCAAAGTTTGCGCCTTGCAATTTTGCGCCGCCGAGGTCTGCGCCTTGCATTTCGGCGCGTTCCAACTTCGCGCCGCGCAGATTGACGCCGCCAAACTGTGCGCCCCGAAAACGCCGCCCGGAGAAGTCCCGCCCGGCGAGGTCGATGGTATTGGCGTCCTCCAGCTTGCCCGTCTTTTTCGCCTCGACAAACAGCCGTTCCGGCTGCCGCGGGCGCAGGGCGTTGGGGACGCGGCGGAAAAAATCCGGAGCTATAACTCTGGCGATCGTCGTCTCGTACGACCTTTCCCCCGGAAAGGTGAAAATCAGAAAAGATGAACTGAAGACGGTTATGGCGAGCGAGTGGTTGAGGAAGGCGTTCTCGCGCTCACCCCGCAACGCTCCGGCGCGCTGGGCGCCGGCAAGCGCCAGAAAAGCGCCGCCCGCCACCGTTATGCGGTGCCAAGCGGTCACGGCTTCGCTTTGATATGCCAGGAAAAAAATCTGGAAGGCGAGGTAGAGCGCCAGCGGCAGCAGGAACAGCGTCGTATAGACCACCGCCCAGGTGAGCTCCGGCAGCATCCGCTCGCCGCGTTGCGCTTCCCCCTCGTCGGCTTGCAGCAGCAGGCTGGTGATGGCGAAGGCGTCGAGGCGGTTTTTGCGCGCCGTCAGTTGCGCCCCCGTCACCTTCTGCGCCGCAAGCTGTTCTTGGTAGAACGCCGCCCGTTTGGCCAGCAGCGCCGCCTTGCGCACGATGTAGAGGTGAACCACCAGAAACAGCGCCGGGGTCCAGACGAAAAACGGAACCAGCCCCAGTTCGACCCCGATCAGCGGCAGCTTGATTGGGGTTTCCACCAGCAAGTCGTAATCGGTGACGGCGACGGTGGTGAAGAACAGGTAGGTCAGCAGCGACAGATACCCCAGCCACTGCGCCGCGGCGTGGCGACTGGAATCGTTCAACGCCGCTTCGATCTTGTCCAGATCGACGGACGGCGTCTCTTTTGGGGCGGCTTTGCGCCACTTCACGGACTTTAAAGTCGTCATACCCGACAGGATGCCCTGATTGGGGGAAGTTTTTCAATTATTTATCCATTATTCGCCGGGCGATCGGCGGAACGGGCGGTTGCGCCGCCCATTTCCTGGATTTGCCGGCGGCGCGGGGCGCGCAGAGGATCATCGCCGCCCGGTTTTTTCTTGCTTTCCAGCGGGCGATGTGTAAAGACCCCCGCTTCATTGCTCCTTGCCGGCGGGAGGATTCCCGTCGGCTAGGTCCGGTCGGCTGCGCGCGTTCCAGCGAGTGGAGACGACAGCTCCGGACTATCAACAGCCATGGGGAGTTCCATGTCGCTTTACGAGTGCGTGCTCATTGCGCGCCAAGACATTTCGGCCGCTCAGGCCGAACAGCTTGGCGAACTGGTGAGCAAAATTGTCGTCGACAATGGCGGCAAGGTCGTCAAGACCGAAAACTGGGGTCTGAAGACCCTCGCCTACAAGATCAAGAAGAACCGCAAGGGGCATTACCTGATGCTCCATCTCGACGCCCCGGCTGCGGCGGTGTTGGAGGCGGAACGCAACATGTCGATCAATGAAGACGTGCTGCGCTATCTGACCGTCCGTGTCGACAAGCTGGAAGAAGGCCCGTCGGCGATGATGCAGAGCCGCGGCGACCGTCCCGAACGGGGCGAACGCGGTGAGCGCGGCGATCGTGGCGACCGCGGCGATCGCGGCCCGCGCCGTTTCGAC
>CALGOL010000035.1 GCA_937960755.1 uncultured Azospirillum sp. | reverse complement strand
ACCGGGTCGGGATGCGGCCCGCCCCGCGCGTTGCGCAAGGTGGCGACATGGTCGATGTTGACGCCAAGGCGAAGCCAGCGCGGTTCGGCGACGCGGGTCATGGCTCTATCCCTCCGATTTTACTTTTCTTACCGGTTTTGCCGGAGCCTTTGCGGCGCTTGGCATTATAGCCCCAGTCGGCGCGGCGACGCCGAAGAAATCGAGCATCTCAGCCGTCGAATCGACGCCGACGTATTTGCGCCGCTCGTTCTCGCCAATCACTTGCCCCAACGGGTCGAGCGACGGGGCCACCGGCGCCGCATGCCCCAGATAATCGATCCAGTTGGCCTGAATCAGCGCTTCGCCGGACTGCGGATCAGCGAAAACCACCCGCCGCAGACTGCGCCGGCCGCCGCCCAACGGGTCTTGCAACGACCGGGTCGAATGGCTGGCGGTCTGGCCGGAAACCTCCAGCCGCGGCATGAACCAGCTCCAATGCCGCGACACCGGAATCCCCATCATGCTGGCGAACTGATCGACCAGCGCCGCCGCATGCCCGCGATTAACCACCGGGTCGGCTTCGCCGTGCCATATCGCCACCTTGCGCGGCCAGCGCGCCGGCCGCACGCCGCGGAAACGGCAGCTTTCCGCCCGTATGTCCGCCGCCCAGCGCCGCATCGTGTCAGGCCAGATCATTAACTGCGGCGCCACATAGGCGGACCAGCCGCCGGCGGCCGATTGAGCGATCCCCACCGCCGGACCGGCGACGATCCCCGCCCCGGCGAAGACGTCAGGCCACGCCGTCAGCAGCAGCGCCGCCATGCCGGCGCCGGCGGAAAAACCGACGACATAAATTTGCGCCGCATCGACCACGTCGGGGCGGTCGGCCGCCAGCTTGCTCGCCGCTTGCGCGATGGCGGCGGGCTGGCCCTCATTGCGTTTCGCGCCGTCAAGGTCGAACCAGTCGAAACAGCCGCGGTCGACCGCCGGCCCCCACCACATGGGCGACGGATCGCCTTCGCCGGTTTCACGGATGAACATCACGCCGAAGCGGCGCTCCCCGGCCAGCCGCTTCCAGCCCAATTCATCGTCTATTTCGTCCGGGCTCTGGCCGCAACCATGCAGCACAATCACCAGCGGCCGCTTGCCGGCCGCCTCGTTCGGCAGCCAAGCCGCGCATTCCAGCCGGCCTTCGGCTCCGCGAGCGCCGCCCCCGCCCAACTCCGCCCGCCGCGGCGTCGCCGCCCATTTCCAGCAACTCCACCCGTCATCGGGCGGCGGCGCGAACCATTGGAAACCGGACTGGGCGCAACGGGTCATGGGGCAAGCTCCGTTCGGTTGCGGTCAAGCCCCTCATTCTACAGACAATTTTTTAAAAGTAACGAGGTAAGTGGCGAAGCGCCGGCGCCTACCGCCCCCTGGCCCGGTCCACCTGATTAATCGCCGGGGTGGCGCGCAAGGCGGCGAGAATATTGTTCAGGTGACGGGTATCCTTAACCTCGACGTCGATGGCGAGTTCAAAGAAATCTGGGTTGCGGTTGGTGATTTTTAGATTGGTGATGTTGCCGCCGTTCTTGCCGATGACGGTGGAAAGATTGCCCAAGGCGCCCCTTTCGTTCGACACCACGACGTTAAGCCGGCTGACGTATTCCTCCGGCGCGTCCTGCCCCACGTCCCACGCCACGTCGATCCAGCGTTCCGGCGCCTCGTGAAAGCTTTCCAGCGTTTCGCAATCAATGGTGTGAATGGTGACGCCCTTGCCGGTGGCGATGATGCCGACGATGCGGTCGCCAGGCAACGGGTGACAGCAGCGGGCGAAATGCACCGCAAGGCCGGGAATCAGTCCCTTCAGCGGCAGCGGCCCGCCGCCCTTGCCGCGCGGCTTGTGCGCCTTGACGACCTTGGCGCCGTCGGCGAGCTGGGCCGCCTTCTCCTCCTCGGCTTCCTTGGCCGCCTGCAACTGGTGCTTGGCGTGGCCGGGGAAGACGGCGTTGAACACTTCGCGGCCGGAATGCAACCCAGCGCCCACCGCGGCCAGCAGATCGTCGGTGGTCAGGTGCTGGAAGATTTTCAGCACGCCTTCCAGCGCCTTTTCGGCGAATTCGTAGCCTTCCGACTTGAACTGGCGCAGCAGAATATTGCGGCCCAACTCCATGTGCTGGGCGCGCTGTTGCGAGCGCAGGAACTTGCGGATGCGCGCCTTGGCGCGGCCGGTGACCACCAAGCGCTCCCACCCCGGCACCGGGGTTTGCGCCTTGGAGGTGATGATCTCCACCTGATCGCCGTTCTGCAACTGGGTGCGCAGCGGCAACATGCGGCCGTTGATGCGGGCGCCGACGCAATGGTCGCCCACCGCCGAGTGTACGGCGTAGGCGAAGTCCAGCGGCGTCGCGCCGCGCGGCAGCGCGTGCAAATCGCCCTTGGGCGTGAAGCAGAACACCTGATCCTGGAAAAGCTCCAGCTTGGTGTGCTCAAGAAATTCTTCGGCGCCTTGGGCTTGGTCGAGAATGCCCAGCAGCCCTTGCAGCCAGCGGTATTCCGTGCCCGGCGTCGGCTGGCCCTGCTTGTAGGCCCAATGGGCGGCGACGCCCAGTTCCGCCACGTCGTGCATTTCCGCGGTGCGGATTTGCACTTCGATGCGCTGGCGTTCCGGCCCGATGACGCCGGTGTGCAGGCTTTTGTAGCCGTTGTTCTTGGGATTGGAGATGTAGTCTTTGAAACGGTTGGGCACCATCCGATAGTTGGAATGAATGATCCCCAGCGCCTGATAACAATCCGCCACCGAATCGACGATGATGCGGAACGCCATGATGTCGGAAAGCTGCTCGAAGCTCACCGACTTCTGTTGCAGCTTGCGCCAGATGGAAAAGAGCGTTTTTTCCCGCCCCGTCACCTGAACGCCCGGCATGCCTTCCCGCGCCAGGGTCTTCTTCAACTCGTCGATCACCCGATCGACCACGTCTTCGCCTTCCGCCCGCAGACGGGAAAGCTGGGTCAGGATGGATTCGCGCCCCTCCGGGTAAAGTTCGGCGAAGGATATATCCTCCAACTCGTCCTTCAGCCGGTGCATGCCGATGCGCTCGGCCAGCGGCGCATAGATTTCCAAGGTTTCGCGGGCGATGCGGCGACGCTTGTCCGGGTTTTTCAAATGCCCCAAGGTGCGCATGTTGTGCAGCCGGTCGGCCAGCTTGACCAGCAACACGCGGATGTCTTCCGACATGGCGATCAGCAGCTTGCGGAAATTCTCCGCTTGCTTGGCCTGCTCGGTCTGCATTTCCAGCCGCGACAGCTTGGTGACGCCGTCCACCAGCCGGGCGATTTCGCCGCCGAACTGTTTTTCAATATCTTTAAGGGTGGCGTTGGTGTCTTCCACCGTATCGTGCAGCAACGCGGTGGCGATGGCGCCGACGTCCAACCGGTATTGGGTCAGAATCCCAGCGACTTCCAACGGATGCAGGAAATACGGGTCGCCGTTGGCGCGCGTCTGCGACCCGTGCGCCCGCATCGAAAAGACGTAGGCGCGGTTCAACAGATCTTCGTCGGCGTCAGGGTCGTATTCCCTGACGCGCTCCACCAATTCAAACTGCCGGATCATGCGTTTCCCCCGACCGGCGCGGCGACGGGAAAGCCGCCGCTCACTCCAAGTCGTCGGCCCCGGCGAAATCCGGCTCCGCCGACGAGTCGTCGTCTTCGGCGTCCAGTTCGTCGCCGGTCATTTCTTCGCCCAGGCCGCCAGCCTCATCATCCGATTCGCGCACCCAGTCGTGCTCGCCGGCCATCAGCTCGACGATTTCTTCTTCCGGCTCGTCCTGATCGACGTGGCGCTGGTGGCCCTTAATCAGCGAATTTTGCAACACGTCGATGGAGACGGTGTCTTCGGCGATTTCCCGCAACGCCACCACCGGGTTTTTGTCGTTGTCGCGCTCCAGCGACAAGGGCGCGCCGCCCGCCAGTTCGCGAGCCCGCTGCGCCGCCACCATCACGAGGTCAAAGCGGTTGGGAATACGCAGAACGCAATCTTCAACGGTAACGCGAGCCATGCCGAACCTGCCGATCAACAAACAAAGACGAGGGCCGACAGTTTAGGGCCGCCGGGCCGCTTACGCAAGCGCGAAAGGACGGGCGCAGGGCAATCGCTTGAGAACGAGGGGGATTCCGGTACGGGGCTTGCTGTGATTC
>CALGOL010000034.1 GCA_937960755.1 uncultured Azospirillum sp. | reverse complement strand
GCGCCGGTCGGCGCCACCACCAGCGCCTCCACCGCGATGGCGGCGTCGTTCAGGCCGGCGAGGTCGGCGGCGACTTTGGGATCAATTGCGCCCGCGTCGTCGGCGAAATAGAGCAGTTGGAAGCGGTTGCCCAGCACGCCCAGCAGCCATTGCGCGCCGCAAGCTGTGGTCAGCGGCGCGTCGTCCATCGGCGCGCCCGGAACCATGTCGCCGTCGAAGTCATCTTCGTCGGCGGTGTTGAGGCGGGATTCGGTGAGATAGCACGGCACCGACAGCCGGCCGGAATTGACCAGCGCGCGGGCGAAGGGGTGCTGGCGCGCCAGCCCCAGCACGGCGTTGCGGAAGGTCAGCGAGGTCTTGCTTTTCGGCGTGATGAAGTCGGTGGAGCGGGTGGAGTTGAGCAGGTTTTCATCCGCGCCGAAGGTCCGTTCTTCGGAATAGGTGTCGAGCAGCGCGTCGGGCGCCTTGCCGTCGATCACCAGTTTGAGTTTCCACGCCAGATTGTCGTGATCCTGGAAGCCGGAATTGGCTCCGCGGGCGCCGAACGGCGACACCTGGTGCGCCGCGTCGCCGACGAAGAAAATCCGTCCCGAGCGGAAATCGTTCATCCGCCGGCATTGGAAGGTGTAGACCGACACCCATTCCAGATCGAAGTCGCGCTCGTCCCCCAGCATCGCCTTGATGCGCGGGATGACTTTTTCCGGCTTTTTTTCTTCTTCAGGATCGACGTTCCAGCCTAATTGAAAGTCGATGCGCCAGACGTTGTCGGCTTGGCGGTGCAATAGCACCGATTGGCCGCGGTGGAACGGCGGATCGAACCAGAACCAGCGCTCGGCCGGGAAATCCGCCTTCATCACCACGTCGGCGATCAGGAAGCGGTCCATGAACACCCGGCCTTCGATGTCCAGCCCCAGCATGTGGCGGATCGGGCTGCGGGCGCCGTCGGCGACGACCAGCCAATCGGTTTCCAGCGTATAGAAGCCGTCCGGCGTCTCCACCTTCAGCGTCGCGGTCGCGCCGTCTTGCGACACCGAGACCACCTTGTTGCGCCAGCGCAATTCAACATTGTCGAGCTGGCCGGCGCGGGCGACCATGTATTCCTCCAGATAGTATTGCTGGAGGTTAATCATCCCCGGCCGGTGATGGTCGGGCTGCGGGCAGAGGTTAAAGTTATAAACCTCTTCTTCACGGAAAAACGTGCGGCCGACGTTCCACGACACGCCCTTGTCGACGATCTCGTCGCCGCAGCCCAGCCGGTCGAGCACCTCCAACGCCCGCTTGGCGTAACACACCCCGCGCGAGCCCACCGACACCGTGTCGTCGTCGTCCAGCAACAGCACCGGGACGCCTTGAATGGCGAGGTCGATGGCGGTCCCCAGACCCACCGGGCCGGCGCCCACCACCACGACGGGGCGGCGGCTGACGCTGTCCGGCGCGTCGAGCTCGGGCGGCTTCACATAGTCGAACTTGGGATATTTATAGGTGCTGAGCATTGGCGTCTCCTCTCGCAGTTTTTGTTTTTATTATTATTGATGTTCTCGTTATTTCGTCATTCCGGCGAAGGCCGGAATCCAGAGCATTTCAGCAACGTATTCGAATCGCCCTGGACCCCGGCCTGCGCCGGGGTGACGGTAAAACGAGCCCCTCACCCCTGTAGCGCCCGCCACATTTCCTGATCGCGCTCGGCGGTCCAGATGCGGGGGTCGCGGACGCCCGACGCCTCGTCAAAGGCGCGGGTGACGTCGAAGGGCAGGCAGTGTTCATAGATGAAGACATGGCCGAAATCGGGGTCCATGTTCTTGCGGGTGTGCGCCATGGCGGCTTTCAGGTCCATGCCTTGCGCCGCCGCCTCCTGGGCGCTGCGGTAAAGCGCGGTCACGAAAGCGCGGGTGTAGGCGAGGCCCTGGGCGACCTGTTCCGGCGTGGTCAGCGCCGGGCCGCGGCCGGGAACCAGCTTTTCCGCGCCCAAGGCGGCCAGATTGTCCAAGGTTTGCGGCCAGTCGGCCAGATAGGCGTCGCCGGTGTAGCAGGCGGCGTCGAATTCGACCAAATCGCCGGAGAAGCAGATTTTCTGCTCCGGCAGCCACGCGATGGTGTCGCCCTTGGTGTGGCCGCGGCCGACTTGGCGGATGTGAACCTCCAGCCCGCCGAGGTCGATGGTCATCTCGCCCTTGAAGGTGATGGTGGGCCAGGTGAGGCCGGGCACGCTCTCCACCGCCTGAAACAGCCGCGGGAAGCGGCCGATTTCCGACGCCATGTCCTGGGCGCCGCGCTCGACGATCAAATCATAAGTGTCGCGGCTGGCGATGACCTGCTCCAGCCCATGGGGCTTATAGCCGGAAGCCCCCAGCACCCGGACCGCGTGATAATGGGTCAGCAGCACGTATTTGATCGGCTTGTCGGTGACTTCCCGCACCCGCGCCGCCACCGCTTGCGCCATAACTGGCGTCGCCGTGGCGTCGATAATCATCACCGCGTCGTCGCCGATGATGACGCCGGTGTTCGGGTCGCCCTCGGCGGTGAAGGCGTAGGCGTTGTCCGACAGCTTGTCGAAGCTGACCTTCTTTTCCTCAAGATCGGCCTGGGAGGCGAAGGCTTTGCTCATGGCGTCTCGTGTCCTTGATGTTGTTGGTTTTGGGGCGTTTGTTGCTTCCAGCCTACGCCAAAATTCGCCATTGTCAAATACGTTCGCTCATCACGAATAAAAGTTTGCAATGCAACAAAGTGATAAAAAGGTGGATATGACGCCGTTTCAACGTGTTATCTTATAACTTCAAACGCGGGCGGCGGCGCGATGGGGGCGGACGACCATGGGGGCTGAGGAAAAGGACCGGCGCGGCATCCAGTCCATCGAGGTGGGCGGGGAATTGCTGCAAGCGCTGGTGCGCCATGGCGAGCCGATGACGCTCGGCCATCTGGCGCGGGAAGCGGGGATGACGGCGGCCAAGGCGCACCCTTATCTCGTCAGCTTCGGCAAGCTGGGGCTGGTGGAGCAGGACGCCGCCAGCGGGCGCTATGGTCTGGGGCCGTTCGCCTTGCAAGTCGGCTTGACCGCGCTGCATGGCACCGAGCCGTTGCGAATCGCCACACCTTTGGTCGCCAAGCTGGCGGACGAATTAAAACTCAACATCGCCATCGCGGTTTGGGGCAATTGCGGGCCGACCATCGTCCGCATCGAAGAATCCAGCGGTCAGATACACATGAACATGCGCCCCGGCACGGTGATGATGCCGCTGATGGGCTCCGCCACCGGGCGTTTGTTCGCGGCGTATTTGCCGGAACGCATGGTCGCCGACCTGCTGGCCAGCGAAGTGGCGGACGAACAGGACGAGACGCTGGCGGAAATCCGCCGCCACGGCGTCGCCCGCGCCCGCGGCCGGCCGATCCCCGGCATCAACGCCTTTTCCGCCCCGGTGTTCAACAGCGACGGCTTTCTGGTCATGGCGCTGACGGCGCTCGGCGTGGTGGGGGCGTTCGACACCGCGTGGGATGGGCCGGTGGCGGTCAAGCTGAAGGCGGCGGCCGACGAAATTTCGTGGCG
>CALGOL010000033.1 GCA_937960755.1 uncultured Azospirillum sp. | reverse complement strand
ACGGATGATGGGGAAGCGGTTTTGTCGGCAGGGGGGCGGCAGGAAGTCTTTCTGTGGGATTCGCGGAACGGCGATCTCATGCATTCGTTTGTGGGGCATTCTCAGCCAAACCAATTTCAACCCGCAATTGTACTGGCGCTGAGTCCAGACGGGAAACGGCTGGCATCGGCTGACGCTGAGGGCGACCTCTTTTTGTGGGACATGGAGCGTTATGTAATGGAGCGAGCGCTCCAACAGCAGAGCGAGTCGATCCGCAGTCTGGCGTTTAGTTCCGATGGGCGTTTGCTGCTGGCGGGGGCGGATACGGATGCACAAACGAGCGCGGTACTGCTGTGGGATTTGTCGTCAAGGCGTGCTGAGCCGAGCCAACGTTATGAAGGCCATTCGGACGCGGTGCGGAGTGTCGCATTTAGCCCTGATGGCAAGTCTTTTCTGTCGGCATCCGCCGATACGACCTCCAGCCGGCCGCGCTTGATCTGCGGCGTCAACGACGTCAGCACTTCATCGACGTAAAGGTCGAGACGGAAGCGGCGGCGCTGGTCGGCGGACTGGTCGGCCGCCACCTGTTTGAAGCTGCGCACCAGCGACGCGGCGCGCTGGATGTTGGCGAGCGCGATGTCGCCCGCTTCTTGCGCCGACTTGATGAAATCATCGGCGTCCTGCTTGCGCAGCTTGCCGGTTTCGAACAGTTCAGCGGCGGTTTTGGTCTTGCGCGCCAGATGGCTGACCGCGCCCAAGGCGTTGCCGACCGGCGTGTTGATTTCATGCGCCACGCCGGCCACCAGCCCGCCCAGAGCCGCCATTTTCTCCGCCTGGATCAAGCCGGTTTGCGCAGCGCGCAGTGCGTCCAGCGCGTTTTCCGCCCGCTGGCGCGCCGCTTGCGCCGCTTCTTCCGCCGAACGCCGGGCGGCCAGGGTCTCGCCGATGCGCTCGACCATGACGTTAAAGCTGCGCGCCATGTCGCCGACCTCGCCCGGCTCGTCGGCGGCGTCGCGATAAAGTTCGGGGTGGATGGGATCGGCGGCGGCGTCATGCATGCGCTGGCGCAAGCGCAGCACCGGGCGGATGATGCGCACATGTAAAAAACCCAGCATGCCGATGGTGAGCAAGACGGCGGCGAAAACCGTCAGCGTCAGCGTCAGCGCCATGAACTCCGCCATCTCGTGGTCGATGTATTCGGCGTCCATCCGCGCCGCCAGCACATAGGGGCGGTCGGGATCATTGTTGAAGCGCATCACCCAGGCGAAATCGATGCGCTTGGCGTCGGCGTGACGAATCCGCAGCGCGCCTGCGGCGGGCATGTCCTCAAACCGCCAATCCGCCGCGGGCGGCTCCGGCCCCAGCGCCAACCAGCCCTTGCCTTTGCCGTCGCCGGTGGCGACGCCTTTAATGTTGGTGGTTTCCAAAAACGGCTCGATCAGCGCCGCCGCCATGTCCTGAAAGCCGGGGGTGGGCGGCGTCAGACTGGCGAACAGCTTGGCGACGCCGGCCGCTTCCGCCTCCATCACCTTTTCCAGCGATTCGCGCTTTTCCGGCGCCATGGCGAGGAACAGCACCGCCACGGCGACGACAAGACCGCCGCCGATGACCGCGGCGGCGTCGCGCGCCAGCCGGCTTTTCATGATGACCACGCTTCGTCCCCCGATGTCGCGCCCGTTGCGGCGAGCCAGGATACAGCCCGCCCCCTTCGCCGCGCAATACGGCCTCGGCTTCACACGTTCTTGGGATTGCGTCACAGCGGCCCGCCGTTATGCTTGAATCGAGCATCCTCACGCACCGGCTAACCTAAGGCGTTGCAAACCAGTGGCGAACGTGCCGACAAACCAGCCGCCGGACCTCCGGCCCACCGACCGCCGCATCCGCGTGATGCTGGTGGAGGACGACGCGCCGATTCGCGAGCGCATGGCGACAATCCTTGGCGCTTCGGATGCGCTTGAGCTGGTGGCCGCGGCTGGAAGCTTGGCGCAAGCGCGGGAAAAATGCGCCGCCCATGTGCCGGCGGTGATCGTCACCGACCTGAAACTCCCCGACGGCAGCGGGCTCGACCTCATCCGGGAAACCCGCCGGCTCTATCCAGCGATGGAGATCATGGTGGTGTCGGTGCTGGGGGACGAGCGCAGCGTGCTCGCCGCCATCGAAGCCGGGGCGGCGGGCTATATCCTGAAGGATTCCGCCTCGGTGGATCTGGTGGGGGCGGTTCTGGATCTGGTGGCCGGGCGTTCGCCCATCTCCACCTCCATCGCCCGGACGATTATTCGCCGGGTGCAGGAAAAGAAAACCGCCGACGCGCCGGAAAACCCCGACGCGCCGTCGCTAACCGAACGGGAAATTGACATCCTTTGGGGCATCGCCAAGGGCTTCACCTACAGCGACATCGCTGAACGGCTGGGCATATCGCGCAACACGGTGCTGACCCACATCAAGAACATCTATCGCAAGCTGGAGGTCAACTCGCGGGGGGAGGCGGTGTTCGCCGCCATCCATCACAAAATCATCAGTATGGGCGTCTGATCCGCCTTGCCTTCCCCCGCCCGCTCGACAGACGCCGACATGTCCGCGCGCCCGGTCACGCTGAAATGGCTGGCGGTGCTCGCGTTGGCGCTGGCGCTGCCGACGGCGTTTTCGCTGCTGGTCTTTCGCGCCACGGAATGGTCGGAGGCTTTGGCCCCGCTGACCATCCGCAAGATGTGGCAGGCGACCAGCGACGGCGAAGGCGGCGTTAAATGGCTTCCCGCCGCGTTGCCGTACCGTTGCCGCGATCCTGGCGACATCGAACGCCCCGGCGAAGCGCCGCAGGATTTTTGCGACGAAAAATTCAGGATCATTCATCACATCGACGATGCGGCGGCGAGGCCCGGCGGTCCGTTGCAGTCGCTCTATATCCCGTCGTTTCAAGGCGGCTTGTTGGTGTCGCTCAACGGAACCTTCATTGCGTCAAGCCGCTGGCGGCAGTCGGAAACCGGCGTCGCCACCGGCGTGCCCATCATCATCCCCCTGCCCCACCCGCTGTTGCAGGCCGGGGAAAACGTCGTTGAAATCGCGCTGCATCGTCGCGGCGTCGCCAACGGCTATCTCGACCAAATCGCCATCGGGCCGGATCGACTGCTGCGCGCCGATTACGACAGGCGGGAGCTGTTATTCTCCACCATCCGGCGAATGATCGAAGGTTGGCAAATCGCGCTCGGGCTGGCGATGCTGCTGATGTGGCTGACGCGGCCGAAGGAGCAAGCCTTTCTGGTCTTCGGCGCCATACTGGCGCTGCTGTCGGTGCAGCCGCTGGCCGACTTGTTCGTCGACGCCATTGATAATCCGTTCATGCGGCTTATCAACATGACGCGGATTATGGCGGGTTTGCTGTCTTTGCCGATGGCGTGGCTGTTCGTCGGGCGCAAGCCGCCGATCCCGATTTGGGTGTTCGCGCTGCCGTCGCTGGCGCTGGCGGCGATGCCTTTCACCCTGCCGCTGGACGTCTTCAAATTCATCCTGATCGTCATCATCATTCCTCTGACGCTGACAGTAGCCATAATAGCGTTATGGACGATCGCCAAAGAAGCGATTGTTAAGCGCGACAATGCGGCGACTTTGTTAATGGGCGGGTTCTTCATCACCTTGATTTCAGGCGTACACGACTGGATGGCGGTGCGCGGCGATTTGGGCGAACGCAGCGTGCTGATCGGCCGGTTGAGCGCGCCGATCTATTTGACCGCCGTCAGCGGCGCGCTGATCTGGCGGTTCGGTCAGGCGCTCGCCGTGTTGGATCGGTTGAGCGCACGGTTGCGCAGCGATGTCGCCGCGGCGGAGGACGCCTTGCGCGCCAGCTTCGCCCGCGAACAGGCGCAAGAGCGAAAAACTATTTTAGAGCGCGAGCGGGTGCGGTTGATGAGCGACCTGCACGACGGCATCGCCGGTCAGTTGGTTTCCATCCTGGCCCTTTGCGAATTGCGCGGGCGCAACGCCGACGAAGTCGCCGACTCGGTGCGGACGGCGTTGACCGACCTGCGGCTGGTGGTGGCGTCGCTGGAAGATGTCGGCGACGACTTAGGCGTCGTGCTGGCGCTGTTTCGCGAACGCATCGAACCGCAGCTTGCGGCGCTGGGCGTCCGGTTGACGTGGCGCATGACCGACCTGCCGGAAACGCCCGGTCTGCACCCCGGCGCGGCGCTGGCGATATTCCGCGTGCTGCAAGAAGCGGTGATGAACGCCGCCCGCCACAGCGGCGCGCCCACCGTGATGATGGAGGCGGGGCCGTCGCCCTTGCCGGGTTGCGGCGTCCGGTTGACCGTGCGTGACGCCGGCCGCGGCGGCGTCAGGGAAAGGCCGGGCGGTTACGGCCTTGGCAACATGCGGCGTCGCGCCGACAGCATAGGCGGAACAGTTAACATCATTTCTGGTAGTTCGGGGACGGAGATAACTTTTGACCTGCCAGAAAGTTTTCATGAGGCCGGACATCCCTCAATGTTGTGATAGGCGCGCCAAACATGCGCGGATAACCTGTCGACGCTAAGCGGGTCGCAACGCGGCGCATCAGCCGGTTTTTCGGTTCTCGCGCATTATAAACCCTCGTAACTGCTGATTCGCCGTGGGGCCCGCCTGCATCAGTCCGCCAAGTCGCCAAACCGGCCGGAAAGGCGTCGCAAGCGCGTCGGCTCGGCGTTAAACATGCGCGTGAATGGTTTAAGCGCCACAAAGAAAGCGTTACACTCCGCCGCGCAACGAACGAACATTAAAAAAGGCAATATTATGCGCGGGACATTGACGGCCGACAGCCGCCGGAAGGGGAACATGTTGCGGGTCCTGACGCTCGGCGTCGCCGTCGTTGGGCTGACGGCGTGCGCGGTTCCCAGCGACCCAATGAGCGTCGCCGACATGCGCGCGCAGAATAAGGCGGATATTGAAAAGCTGTTCGCGCGGCAAGAGCCGATCACCCAGCCTTTGACGATTCACGACGTGATGGCGCGGGTGCTGAAATACAATCTCGACAATAAGTTGAAGGTGATGGAGTCGGCGCTGGCGCAACGTCAAGTGGACGTGGCGGACATGAGCCTGCTGCCGCGCATGGCGACGACGGCGGGCTACGTGTCGCGCTCCAACGAAAGCGCGTCGTCGTCAAAGTCGATCACCACCGGCCGGCAATCGCTGGAAACCTCGACGTCGCAAGACCAGTATCGCCAGACCGCCGACCTGACGATGGCTTGGAACATCCTGGATTTCGGCGTCAGCTACGTCGGCGCGCTGCAACAGCGCGACCGCGCCCTGGTGGCGGAGGAACGGCGTCGCAAGGTGGTGCATAACATCTTGCAGGACGCCCGTACGGTTTATTGGCGCGCAGTGGCGGCGGAGCGGTTGCAGGGCCGGATTGATCCGCTGCTGCGGCGCATCGACGCCGCGCTGCGGGATTCCCGCGCGATCAACGAAATGAGGCTGACCTCGCCGGTGGATGCGCTGTCCTATCAAAAGCAGCTTTTGCGCACGCGCCAGCAACTGCTGGAGTTGCAAAAAGAGCTGGCGGTGGCGAAGTCCCAACTGGCGACGCTGATGGACCTGCCGCCCTCCACCGACACGCCGCTGGCGCTGCCGCAACGTTCAAACCGCCGCGCGCCGAACATCACGCTTGCCCCAGAGAAGATTGAGGAAATCGCGCTGCTGCGCCGGCCGGAACTGGTGGAGGAAGCTTATCAGGCGCGCATCGGCGCCAATGAAACCCGCAAGGCGATGCTGCGCATGCTGCCGGGGATTGAGTTGAGCGTCGGGGTGAATTTCGATTCCAACAGCTATTTGCTGTATAACCGCTGGGCGGATTATGGCGCGCGGGCGGTGTGGAACCTGTTCAATGTCTTCACCGGGCCTTCCAACATCAAATTGGCCGAAGCGCAGGAAAGCTTTATCGAGACTCGGCGTCTGGCGCTCAGCATGGCGGTGCTGACCCAATCGCGGGTGTCGTGGCTGCGTTATCGCCAGTCGCTGGAAAGCTGGAAGACGGCGCAGGAGATTGAAAAGGTCGAACGCGGCTTGGCGGCGCAGATGCGCGATGAAGTGGCGACGGAGCGGCGCGGCGAGCTGGCGGCGCTGCAATCGGCGTTCGACGCGCTGCTGGCGGAGCTCTCGGCCGATTTAGCGTACGCCGAAACCCAGAACGCCGCGGGCAACATCTTGGTGTCGATGGGCTTTGATCCCCTGCCCGCCGATTTGAACAGCGACGCCTTGCCCGACATCGCCGCCGCCTTGCGCCAGCGCGAGGAAGACTGGTACGCCGGCCGCATCCAACTGGAGCCGCAGATCGGAAGAGCGTCGTGTAGGGAAAGAGTGTAGATCTCGGTGGTC
>CALGOL010000032.1 GCA_937960755.1 uncultured Azospirillum sp. | reverse complement strand
AAATTTATAACCAAACCATCACGGTTTGATTGCAGAAAATCGCCGCGGCGCAACAAAAAAAGCCGGGCGCAAAGGCCCGGCTTTTCAGTCGTTTAACGGTGAAACACCAATGGCCGTACATGATGACCGTTGGTGTTCGGCGCCAAGCGGCGCCGCGGCGGCCCATGCCGCCGGGTTCGTTCGCCCTTGAACGGTCACGTTCAAGGGCCGCCGGTATAAGTTCATTCCCCCGCCACCGCCACCGGCGGACCGCCGCGGCGCATGAACTTCAGGTCGGGGAAGGCGTTAATCAGCGAGGTCGCCAGCGCCGCCATGTAAGGCAGCGACTGCACCACCAGCAGACCCGACCACATGAAGGCGTCGCGGTTCTGGTGGCCGAAAATAATGACAATCGCCAAAGCCGCCGCCCACAAGCCCAACATCAGCGCGATTTCTTCCCGCGCCATCATCAGCGCTTGCATGAACGCCGGCTGATTTTCGCACTTCGGCGTGCGGACGAACGGCCGGCCGGAGGTGAACAGCCCTTGCCACACCGCGCGGCCCACGGTGTGGGTCAACGCCATGCCGGCGACGGCGGCCAGCAGCTTGTCGCCCAGCGAGCATTTGATGCGCGCTTCGTACAGCATCAGCCCAGCCGCCACCTTGAAGGCGAACACCGACAAAGTGGGGATCATGAAGGCGGTGGGCGGAAACTCGAAATACTTCGGGAAGGCCATCAGGCCCAGCGACCACACCACGCCGGCCACGCCGAACACCATATGGGCCGCGTCGGCGAACCACGGCAGCCAGCCGGTGATGAAGTGATACTTCTGCCCGGCGGTCAGCTTTTTGGCCCCCGGCAGCAGTTCCTTCCAATGGTGCTTGAGGATCTGCACCGCGCCGTAAGCCCAGCGGAAACGCTGGGTCTTGTAGGCCTGGAAGCTGTCGGGAACGAGCCCCTTGCCGTAGCTTTCCGGCATATAGACCGCCTCATAGCCGCGCTCGAACATGCGCAAGCCCAACTCGGCGTCTTCGGTGATGCACCATTCGCCCCATTTGCCAACCGACCGCAGCACGTCCTTGCGGATAATGGTCATGGTGCCGTGCTGGATGATGGCGTTGCGCTCGTTGCGCTGGATCATGCCGATATGGAAGAAACCGGCGTATTCCCAGTTAATCATCCGCTGGAACAGGTCGCGGTCGCAATCGCGATAGTCCTGCGGCGACTGGACGAAGCCGACCTCCGGCCGCTGGAAGTGCGGAATGGTCGCCTTCAGCCAATCGGGGTGAACCTGATAGTCGCTGTCGATGACCGCGACGAACTCGGCGTCTTCCGCCGTGTTATCGAGGCCGAAGTTCAAAGCGCCCGCCTTGTAGCCCGGCCAGTTTTCCAAGTGGAAAAAGCGGAAGCGCTCGCCCAGCTTCTTGCAGTGTTCTTCAACCGGCAGCCAGACGTTAGGATCTTTGGTGTTGTTGTCGAGCAGCAGCACCTCGAAATTCGGGTAATCGAGCTTGGCCAGCGCGTCCAGCGTCTCAATCACCATCTGCGGGGGCTCGTTATAGCACGGCACATGGATCGACACCTTGGGCGCATCGACGCCGACCGGCTGCTGGTTGGGATTAAACTTGCGGCGGAAGCTGTGCTGCCACACCACTTCAGTCAGCTCGAAACCGTCAAACAGCAGCACCGCCAGCAACACCACCTGACAGAAGATCAGGAAGCCCCAGGCGATTTCAGTCGATGTCGCGAGGCCATGCTCCGACGCCGCGACATAAGTCGTCACCAAGACCGACGCCACCGCCTGAATCAACAGGCCATAGAACAGCCGGCCGACGAACTTCAATTCGTTGCGGCGGGTCAAGAAGAACACCAGCGGCAACAGCGCCACCGCCATCGCAGCGCCGGCGAGCTGCGGCCAGTTCTTGATTTCGTTGACTTCGCCCACCATCGGGAATTTGGGATTGCGTTCGGCGTCCCACAGCCCCCAAGCGGTGCCGGCGGTGCCTTCGATCTCGCGCTTCCACGGCTGATCGAACGCTTCCATGATGAAGTAGTCGAAGTGCTCCTGCGCCGCCAGATTAAGGAAGCCGCGGATGAACTTGGCTTGGTTGATCTGGCTGGCTTCCGAGCCGCGCCGCCACGGGCCGTTGGACGGCCAGCCGATTTCGCCGATGACGATATGCTTGTCGGGATACTTTTTCTTGATTTCGTTATAGCGGAACATCGCGTAATCAAGCGCCTGCTCGATCGGAATGCCTTCCCAATAGGGGAGCAAATGCACGGCGATGAAGTCGGCGTTTTCCGCCAGTTGCGGATAGGTCATCCATTCGTGCCAAGGTTCGGCGATCGACACCGGCACGTTGACCTTCTCCCGCACCCGCTTCATGTAGGCGACGGCCTGATCCGGGGTGATGTCGGCGCGCATCACCGCTTCATTGCCCACCAGCACCCGGCGCACGTTGGTGTAGGTGCGGGCCAGCTTGATGACGGCGGCGATTTCCGGCTCGTCGATCTCCGGCTTGCCTTGAATCCAGGCGCCGGCGGTGATCGGTATCCCCTTGGCGCGGGCGAGCGGAACCACCTGCTCCGACCCGTCGGTGGCGGAATAGATGCGCAAGGACTTCACCTGCCCGTCAAGGGCGACAAGGTCCTTTTCAATGGTTTCCAACAGCGCCTTGTCGCCTTTCGACGGGCTGCGGTCGGGGTGGAACGGGGTGTAGCTGAGACCGTTGATGGTCCCCACCCACGGGCGTTCCGCCACCGGGCGGTTCCACAACGCCCAGGCCGCGATGTTGGCGAGAAACACGAGAACCAAGATCGCCAGAGCCGATCTATGTAGAGCCGATTTATGTATCGACATGCCTTCTTTCGCCCTTAAGCGCCGCTGCGCTCAATCGCCCGCCGAACGCCGGCCCGAAGCCCCA
>CALGOL010000031.1 GCA_937960755.1 uncultured Azospirillum sp. | reverse complement strand
CCAGTCGTTCGGCCAAGTCGCCGTCCCACACCTCGCGGATCGCCCCCATGCGCCAATAGTTTTCGACGCCGGGCGCGAAGACCGGGGATTGGGCGGCCAGCTCCTGCAAGCGCTCCAGCGGGATTTTCGTCACCCGCGCCATGGCGGGCAGGTTCATCACGCGGATTTCCGCCGCCGGCAGGGCGTAGCAGGCGTCGGCCAGCATGCTGGAGGCGAGAAAGCCGCCGCTGACCGCTTGGGAATAGACCAGCCCGATCACCTTATGGCCGTTGCGGCGGGCCAGATCGATGCATTTGGCGAGATGGGCCATATAGCCGTTGATGCCCAGCAACTCGTCGCGCCGGCTCAAGCGCTGGCCGACCGTGTCCACCAGCAGCAGGATCGGCCGCCCCGGTTGTTGGCGCACGATGTCGAGCACGCCGCCCGCCATGCGGAAGGCCAGTTCCACCCCGATGGCGGCGCCGTCCCGCGCCCCCAGAACGGCAACGTCCATGCCGCCGCAGCGGCCTTGGCCGTGAAAATACTCCCCTTCGAAGGCGACGTCGCTGCCTTGCGGGAACAATTGCTCAAGTAGCGTTTCCGGTTGCATGGCGTCAGGCTCGCTTGTCTTGGGTGGCGGCGAGGAAGTCGGCGGTGTCCAGCAGCGGCAGGCGCTCCGGCTGTTCGATCCCCAGTTCGGCCCAGATGTCGATCGCGTCGGCGCAAGCGCCGAAACGGGTCAGCCGGTCGCCAAGCTGTTGATGCTCCGCGGTCAGCGTCTCCAACGTCAGCGCCGCGGCGCCGGCGGTCATGGCGTTGATCGCCGCGGTGCGGAAAGCCGCCATGTCGTCGGGCGCCAGCGCCGCCGCTTCGCCCAGCAGATAGCGGTGCTTGCCGCCCACCGTGCGCCACACCAGCGCGCGGTCGCGGGAATCGAACTCCTCAACGCCGCAAGTGGTTTCGATCACTTCCGGCCCGGACAGACCGAGCCGCCCTTCTTCGCTCATCACCACGGCGTCGCACAGCCGGGCGACGATGCCCATGCCGCCAAAGCAGCCGAACTGCCCGCCGTCCAGCACCAGCACCGGCACACCCGCGGCGCGGGCCTGCAACACGGCGCGCATGATTTCCGACACCGCAATCAAGCCGGCGTTGGCTTCATGCAATCGCACGCCGCCCGATTCCACCAGCAGCAGCACCGCCGCCGGCTTTTCCAGCGCCGCCCGCTCCAGCAAACCGGTGAGCTTGGCGCCATGCGCCTCCCCCACCGCGCCGCCCATGAAGCCGCCTTCCTGCGCCGCGATCAGCACCCTGCGGCCGTCCAGCAGCCCTTCGCCGACGACGATGCCGTCGTCGAACGCCGCCGGCGTGTCCAACTGCTTCAGGTGCGGGCTGACCACCCGCGCCGAGGGGGGGAGGAATTCGCGGAAGCTGCCGGCGTCGAGCAAGCCGCGCACCCGTTCGCGAGCGGAAGATTCGTAATAGCTGCTCATGGCGCGTCTCCCAGCGCTTCGGTCATCGCCTGATCCAGCCGCAGCGACACCACCGCCGGGGTGGCCCCGACGTCGTTGACGCAAATGCGCAGGTTGGAGGGGCGCCAGCGGTCAAAGAAGTCGTCCACCACCGCTTTCCATACCGGGCCGAAGCCGACGGCGGCGGTGACGATCTCCACCTCGCAGGCGCCGGCGAGGTCGGCGGGCTCGACCAGCACTTCCAGATTGCCCGACCCCACGACGCCGGTCAGGGTCGGGGCGGCCGCCACGGCGTCGCCGCCGGCGTATTTATAGGTTAAGGTCTCCATGGCGCGGCTCCCCGGCTCACCAGTTGCGGAAGCGTTTGGGCGGGTCGTAGAGACCGCCCGACGCCCGGACGAGATCCTTGATCGAGCGGGCGGCCAGCAGGTCGCGGGTCGCCAGCCGCTTGTCGATCCCCATATCCTCCGGCCGGCGGACGACGCCGCGGTCGCGCAGGTTCTCCACCATCCGCTTGTCGCGGGCCATGCCGACCGGGGTGTAGCCGGCGACGCCGCGAATCGCCTGCTCGCGCTCTTCGACCGTGTCGCACAACAACAAGTTGGCGACGCCTTCTTCGGTGATGATGTGGGTGAGGTCTTCGCCGTAGATCATCACCGGCGGCAGGTCCATTTTCGCCTGTTCGGCCAGTTCCCAAGCGTCCAGCCGCTCAACAAAGGTCGGCTGCATGTGCTCGCGGAAGGTTTCGACGATCTGCACCACCATCTTTTGCCCGCGCGGCATTTCGCCCCGCCGCCGCGCCTCCCGCCCGGTCTTCAGCCAAGCGGGGGAGGCGTGACGGCGACC
>CALGOL010000030.1 GCA_937960755.1 uncultured Azospirillum sp. | reverse complement strand
CGGCGCGCCGTTTCGGCAAACACCTGATGAACCGCCGCCGCCGTCGCCTCCAGCGCCGCCGCCGCGTCGCGCCGACCCAGCCAATGCGCCAGAAATAACGCCGCCGTCAGGTCGCCGCCGCCATTGGGCGGCGTATCGAACGGCAAACGCGGCGCGGCGATGAGAAACGCGCCCGCCGGGCCGTCCGCCAGCATTTCTATTTCATTCTCCGCGCCGCCGCGCCGCGCCAGACTGGTGACCAAAACCACCGATGGCCCCAAGGCTCGCAAAGCGGCGGTCGCCGCCAGCGCGTCGTCCAGCGTATGAACAGCCGCGCCGGTCAACGCCTCCAACTCGAAATGGTTGGGCGTGACGATGTCCGCGGCGGGAACGGCTTGGTCACGCATGAATTCCGGCACGCCAGGCCGAACAAAAAAGCCGCGCCCCACATCCCCCATCACCGGATCACAGCAATAGACCGCCTGCGGCCGGCGGCGCTTCAACGCGGTTACCGCCGCCAGCACCGCCTCGCCCAACGCGGCGTCGCCAAGATAACCCGATAACGCCGCGTCGCAGGCGTCGAACCCGCCACGCTCCTCCACCCCGCTCAGCACCTCGCGAACATGCAGCGGCGCCGCCACGTCGCCGCGCCACGCCCCATAACCCGTGTGATTGGAGAACTGCACGGTGTTGACCGCGATGACCTCACGGCCCAGTCGCTGGAGCGGAAACGCCGCCGCCCGATTGCCGACATAGCCGTAAGCGACGTGCGACTGAATCGATAGAATAGAACCGGTCATAACGTTGTCGTCCCATCGCAAGCTTGGCTAAAAGGTACAAGACAAAGAATTATTATTATTAATGCCACATACGAAACCATTAATTTCATGATTGACATCAAATTTTCTTGAAACATCCCTTTTCACGTTGCAGCGCAGCGCAATATAGTACCTTAGTCGATCAAGACAAAATCCATGACAGGAGCGGGATCATGGCAGTCGAATTAATTCGCCTTCGCATTACTCGCCCCGGTGCGGCGCCCAAGCAGCTCTTTGGCGGCGTCGTGTTGCACAGCGATGGCGTCGCCGATTTTTTTGGCGACACCCAAGACCACGCGGAAGAAATTTCGGCGCTGCTGGATCAACTTCGGCTCGACGCGCCTTTTCTCCGCGTGACGGTTGAAGCGCTGGAACGCGCCGACCGGCGGGCGATTCTCGCCGACACGCTGCGCATCGACGAACGTCGGGTGATCGGGCCGCTGTTGCTCAGCCCCGGTCTGGCTCCGGCGGTGGGCGGCGCCATCGACGCCGAGGTGGCGGCCCGCACTCATCGCATCCTGCTCAGCTTCGACGCCGCGCGGCGCGCCGGCGGCGAAGCGACGGAAAATCGCAATGCCGCCTGAAAGCCGCCCTCAACCCAGCCTCAACCGCGCTGTATCAACTCGACCTTGTAGCCGTCGGGATCTTCGACGAAGGCGATGACCGTGCTGCCGTGCTTCATCGGGCCGGGCTCGCGCGTAATCTTCGCCCCGGCGGCGCGCAAACCGTCGCAAGCGGCGTAGGCGTCCGGCACGCCGATGGCGATGTGGCCGTAGCCGGAACCGATGGTGTAGGGCTCCGCCTGATCCCAATTATGGGTCAGCTCGATCACCGCCGTTTCGCTTTCCGCGCCATAGCCGATGAAGGCCAGGGTGAAGCGGCCGCCCTCGTAATCAGTCCGGCGCAGCAACCGCATGCCGAGCAACTCGGTGTAAAACCTGATCGACTTTTCCAGGTCGAACACCCGCAGCATGGTGTGCAGCAACCGATAGCCTTCGCTCATCACAAGGTCCCTTTCGTTACGCAGTCCAAGACCGCCTGAGCCGCCCGGCGGGACGGCGGAATCTCGCCCTCGCCCAGCCAGGACGCCACCGTAGCGACGTCGGCGATTTGCGCCGCCCGCGCCACGGGATCATCCAGCAGTCGCGCCAATTCACGGTGCAGCAAATCGGGCCGGCAGTCTTCCTGCAACAGTTCAGGGGCTGACATGCGATCCAGCATCAGATTGACAAGGTTGGCATATCTGACCCGCATGAAACGCCGGAACAGGGCCACCGTCAGCGGGTTGAGCCGATAGCAAATCACCGTCGGCAAGCGGGCGAGCGCCAGTTCCAAAGACACGGTGCCAGACGCCGCCAGCGCCGCGGTTGCAGCGGCGAAAGCGTCGAACTTTTCTTGCTCGCCCTCCACCACCACGACCGGCAAATCCCAAAGCGCCGCCGCAGTCGCCACCGCATCGCGCACCAGCGGCACGGTGGGGATCACCAACGCGACGCGGTCGCCATGGGAACGCCGCAACAGCGCGACGGTTTCCTGGTAAATCGGCAGCAGGCGGGAGACTTCGCCGCGCCGGCTGCCCGGCAACAGCACGACGACGGGCTGATCGGCCGGAATGGCGTGGCGGGCGCGAAACGCCGCGCCGTCGCCCTTCCCCGCCCCGCCTTCAATCACCGAATGGCCGACAAAGACGCAGTCCAGCCCTTCGCGGGTGAAGTACGGCGGCTCGAACGGCAGCAAGGCGAGCAGGCGGTCGAAAAGTGCGGCGTACTTCTTCGCCCGCCCCGGCTTCCACGCCCAAACCGTAGGGGCGACGTAGTGGATCAGCTTAATCGACGGGTCGCGCGCCCGCACCCGTTTCGCCACCGCCTGATTAAAGCCGGGGGAATCGATGGTCACCAGCGCGTCGGGCTTGGCGGTCAACACCGCCTCCACCGTCTCCAACACGCGGGCGCGCAAGCGCCACAGCCGCGGCAGGATTTCGAACACGCCGAACAAGGCGATTTCCGCCATCGGAAATAGGCTGGCCAGCCCTTGCGCCGCCATACGCTCGCCGCCCACCCCGGCGAACTCTATCCCCCGCGGCGGCGCGTTATCTCGTAAAGCCGCCATCAGCCGGCCGCCCAAGAGGTCGCCCGACGGTTCCCCGGCGATAATGAACACCTTGATCGGCGTGGTCATGGGGCCTCCCCCGGCGGCGACTCGC
>CALGOL010000029.1 GCA_937960755.1 uncultured Azospirillum sp. | reverse complement strand
CGGCGCCCCCCCTCCTGGACGCGGCGATCAGCGCCGCCCCCGCCGCCGGGGCGTGGCCGACGCACAGCACCCGCACGTTCGCCAAGGCCGGCGCGAACGCCTGATCGCCATCGGCGCAAGGGCTTAGCGGCAATTCGAACCAGAAAGTCGAACCGGCGCCGTAAACGCTGTCGGCGCCGATGCGCCCGCCCATCAACTGCACCAGCCCCAGGCAGATCGACAACCCCAACCCGGTGCCGCCGAAACGGCGCGCCGTGGAGCTGTCGGCTTGCGAGAACGGCTGGAACAGCCGGCCAAGCTGTTCTTCGGTCAGGCCGATGCCCGAATCGATCACCTCGAACCGCAGCCGGCCGTTTTCCGCCGCGGGCGCAATGCGCACGGTGACGGCGCCTTCGTCGGTGAACTTGATGGCGTTGCCGGCGAGGTTGAACAGGATTTGCCGGATGCGGGTCGGATCGCCGATCACCCGATCAGGCACGCCGTCGGCGATGTCGAGGATGAATTCGACGCCTTTTTCTTCGGCGCGCAGGTTCAACAGCTCCGACACGCTTTCCGCCGTCTCCACCAGCGACATTTCCAGCGCCTCGACGTCGAGCTTGCCGGCTTCGATCTTGGAGAAGTCGAGGATGTCGTTGATGACGGTCAGCAAGGCGCCGGCCGACTGGCGCACCACCCCCAGCATGGAGCGCTGATCGTCGTCCAAATCCGTCTGTTCCAGCAGCGCCGACATCGACAACACGCCGTTCATCGGCGTGCGGATTTCGTGGCTCATGGTGGCGAGGAACATCGCCTTGGCGCGGGCCGCCTGCTCCGCCTCGTCGCGCAGTTGGCGGATGCGGATGACGTTCTGGCGGAACACCTCCAGCGCGCCGGCCATCCAGCCCAATTCGTCATGGCGCTGCTGGTGCGGCACCACCGCTTCGGCGTCGTTGCCCGCCAGCCGCAGCATGATTTGCGTGATGTCGCGGATCGGCCGGGTGATCGAGCCGGCGATGCCGAAACTGCCCATCAGCACTAGGGTCAGAATCGCCGCGCCGCCGCCCAGCGACAGCTTGCCCATCGTGACGACAGGGGCGAGCAATTCGTCAAGCGGAATGGTGGTCATCGCCACCCAGCGCTCTTTACCGTACTCAATGGGGGCCAGCGCCGCCAGCACCGGCTCCGGCGCGTCAGGACGGGCGTAGGTGCGGTCCATCTGCTCCACCAGCATCTCGCCAGCCAGGGCGCGGCGCACCGCCGGCTTGTCGACGTTGGTGACAAGCAGTGTGCTTTCCGGCGTCAAGCGGGAGTTGGAGCGCAACACCGCGTCCGGTCCCACCAGCACGACGTCGCCGCGCTCGCCAAGGCCGGTGGGCCGGTTGGTGATTTCGGAAAACTTGTCGAACGGCAGCTCCAATATCAGCGCGCCGAGAAACTGGCGGCCTTCGCCGGTGATTAGCGACGCCACATGCGCCGCCGGCGGGCCTTCGCCGTCCATGTTGGGGGAGAAGTCCATCAAAGCGGCGCGGCCCGAACGGTGCTGCTCCAGCGCGGTGGAGAACGCCCGGCCCAGCGGCGTATGGGACATGCTGTCGTCGCGCAGATTGCGCGCCAACATGTTGCGGCGGGAAGCGGCGAACACCACCATGCCGTCAGCGCCGACAATGAACAGGTCGGTGTAGCCGCGAGTCTGGGCGAAACCGCGCAGTTCGGGGCCGAACTTGAAAAACACCTGCTCCAGATCGTGCAGCGCGTCCAACTGGCGATACGTGTCCGGCGCCACCAACGGCGACAGGGTGGCGCGCAGTTGCTTCGATGTCTGCCGGCGCTGGATGTAGCGCTCTTTCGTCCAGGAATTCAGTTCGCTCCAAGCGGTCTGCATTTCCGCCGCGGCGTCCTGCATCCAATAGGAGGTGGCGAGAAAGCCGATGTCGGCCTCCATGGTGCGCAGGAAATCAGTGATGGCGGTCTGGCGGGATTGCGCCAGCACCAAGAGGTGGCGGCGCGCCTCTTCGACTAAAGCGTCGCGGGCGATGACGTAATTAGTGACGCCGATGCCCGCCCCGGCGATAATGGCGGTTATCATGAAGGCCAGCGACAGCTTGCGGCCGATGCGCATACGGGTTGACACCCGCGTGAAAACCCCGTCCGTATCCGGCTGGCTGGGATCGCTTAACGGCGACATGCGGCTGAATTCCCCTGACAATCCGGCGACGAAAAGCCGAGTGCATCGAACGTCCATAGCACAATTTAACAGGAAAACCATGCGCCGCGTTGGGCCGGCTGCGGTTGCGCCCCGCGGCGGCGGGACAGCCGGCCGGATGTTGCGCCGCAATGAAATGAAAGAAACCGTATGACGACGCAAGGTGACCGCGCGCAGGACAGCGAGAGCAAGGCGCTGGCGATTTTCAGCCATGGCGAGCTGATCGGCGACGCCATGACCAAATTGCCCTTCGTCGCCGCTTTGCGCGCCACTTTTCCTGACTGGCGCATCGTCTGGATCGCCACCGAATCGAGCGCTTTGGAGAGCGCCGCCGCCCCGCTCATCCCCGGCGCCATCGACGCCTTTCACTGCGGCGCCGGCTGGGGCCAAAGCGCGGCCGACTTGGCGAAGCCGCCGCCGACGCCCGAGCGCTTCGCCCTGGTCATTGACACGCAAAATCTGTGGTGGCGCTCGCTGCTGGTGCGGCGGCTGAAGGCGGACCGCTTCGTCTCCTCCATCGCCGGCTACCGCTTCTCATCCGGCAAGCCCGCCCAAGAGCGCCGCAACCCGCGCCATGTGGTCGACCGACTGTTCAGCCTGTTGGAGGCGGCGGCCGGCGCGCCGCAGCCGCGCCCCCGGTTGCGGGATTGCGTAACCGTGCCGGAAGCGGCGGCGATTGAGGCCGCCCGGCTCTTACCGACGGGTCCGGCCTATGTCGCGCTCGCCCCCGGCGCCGGCAAGCGGGTCAAGTGCTGGCCGCTCGACCGCTTCATCGAGGTTGCGCGCCGCCAGCAAGCGCAAGGCCGCGCGCCGGTTTTTCTGCTCGGTCCCGGCGAGGCGGAGTGGCGGGCCCCGCTGGCCGAAGCGGTTCCGGGCGCGCTGTTCCCCTTGCAAGCCGAAGGACTAGACAATGACGGCCCGCGCTATACGCCGGTGCGCACGGTGGCGGCGGCGCGGCGTTGCGCCGCGGCGCTGTCGGGGGATTGCGGGCTTGGCAATATGATCGCCGCCGCCGACATTCCCTTGGTCAGCCTGTTCGGCCCGACGTCGGGGGCCAAGCTGCACCCCAAGGTGACGGCGGGCGCTTGGCTGCAAGCGCAAGACTTCGGCGGGGATGGCGGCATGGCGGCCATTCCGGTGGACGCCGCGGCTGAGGCGGTGGAAAAATTGCTGCGAGAGGCGAAGCCGATATGACGCAAACAGCCGAAACGCCGACGACTCCGGCTTTGATTTCCGCTGGCGACGCCGCGGCGCTGCTCTCC